>JBBRMY010000140.1:0-6340 GCA_038230595.1 Ignavibacteria bacterium | reverse complement strand
GCAATGAGACTATTAGTTAAGGGCGGATTTCTGTTCACATATTCCTGCTCACATCATATAAGCGAAGAAATGTTTGAAGACATTTTAAAGAAAGCTTCAGCTGAGTCCAAACGAAAGATCCAAATGATAGAAAAATCTGTCTGCTCATTCGACCATCCCGTCCTTCCCGCCATGCCCGAAACCAAATATCTGAAGAGCTATGTGCTGAGGGTAATGTAAAAAATAAAAAAACTTGTCTTCCCCTATAAAAAAATCCCCCTCCTTTTCAAGGAGGGGGCAGGGGGTGGTTATAGTTACGACGCACATGCGTCTTAACACCCAAAACCCATCATCTCTCATTTCTACACTCCCGCCCCCTAACACATCATTTACAGTTTCATATCCCCGAATTATTTCTTAATTTAACTCACCCCTAATCGGTCAACCTAATCAAAACTACATCATGGATACAAAAACAAATGCATTAAATTGGTTTGAAATACCTGTCAAAGATATGGAAAGAGCAAAAAAATTCTACTGTGAGATATTCGGAATTAAAATGGATTCTATGAACATGGGTGGAGTAGAGATGTCATTTTTCCCTATGGAAATGGGCGGTGGCACAGTTGGCGGCGCAATTATAAAAATGGGTGAACCATGCACTAAGGGAACCGTAGTTTATCTTAATGGAAATCCTGATATTCAGACAGTCTTGGATAAAGTAGAAAAAGCCGGCGGAAAAATAGAATCTCCTAAAACAGAGATCTCTCCAGAGATAGGTTACAGCGCTTTCATTATCGACACAGAAGGCAACAGAGTCGGTCTGCATTCAAGTAAGTAATATGCTTTTAAATTTTGGTCCTAATTAAAAAGGAGATGTGATCGCATCTCTTTTTTAATTTAATGAACTGCATTATTTGAAATAGTAATCGCTGAAGTTTTTGCAGTTTTATTAATAGTATTTCCGGTCCTGCCATCAAGATTTATTACATTGCCTGTTATCACTGCATTTTTAACGCGATCAAGACTGATACTGAACTGATAGCTATTATTGTTATCAGCTTTTAATCTTTGCTCAAAAAGATTTCCTGTAATAGTAACTCCGTTGAAATACTGTTCTCCGTTTCCTTTTTCAAAAAGGATCATAGAGCAATCATTGTCCGAATCCAGATTTTCAGAGCGAATGAGGTTGTTTGAGATATTTATATTATTCCCTCTGAAAGCCGGATCATCATTACTAACTCTTGAAAGAAGAATGGCATCAGCTCTGGCATTTTCAAAAATATTATTGGAAATGATCGTAGAGTTCAGCCCAAGATCAGTAGTTAAGTTATGAAGCGGCTGGTCATTTGTATTGGGAGTACCGTTGCAATGGTTTCCGGTGATCCTGAAAGGTCCGCCGCTTACTCTTATGTTTACATTCTTTGAGCCGATATTATTGTTGATTATCCATGTATCGTAATTCCTTTCGTTTATATCTATACCGAATGCTTCAGCATCATCGCTGATAACATTTATATCGTTGTATTGAATTATGTTCAGCATACCATCGTTCCCATCGGAAGGAGTGATCTTAATTCCGGTGTTATTCATATTGATCATTCGGATCCTTTCAAAAGTGGATTGCTTAAAGCTTCCGTTAATACCGCATCCGAAATTAGAATTTCCATTTATAAGAAAATTACCGAGTCTTACAAAGCTTGCCTGACCATCAGTAATAAAGCAATCGTTATTGCTTAAATTTAATTTAGTCTGCTGCATGCTCGCTCCTGTGATCTCCAGGCAATCATATAGTTTTATCGATTCATTGATATTGTAGTCACCTGCCATGAGAAATAGGGAACCCATACAGAACGATCCGCCTGATCTCAAAGTATTGATAGCAGTATTAATAGTTGCAGAATCGTTTCCATTACAAATTACATCAGCTTTGTTCTTTAAGAATTGAGGAGTATTGCTTGCAGCAATGGAATAATGCATAGAGGTAGATTTGAATTAGGAATATAGCAAAGTAAGCTTTATTAATTCATTAAAGAATGGAAATGAATTCATTTACATTCTTTAAAAAAATGAATAACCATTCATCCTTTTTTATTCCTTATAAAATTCAATCAAATTACCCAAGCCATCAAATATAAATACCCAGTTCCTCCCGTTTACTTCAACAACAACATACGTGTGATCACTTTCACTCAGTGGTGGTTCATTATCCATTAATCAATTAAAGGTTCTTTAAAAAGTAACAGGAGATGCAAGCGCATCTCCTGTTTTAGTTCAGACCTACTCTTCTTTTACTCCTCTTCCTTAATAACTTCTACGAGTATTCCATCGCAATAAACATAAGTGTAAAAAACCCCATCAATTTTAACTCTCTCATAAGTATAAACTCCCATCAATAAAGTTTTTTTACTGAAAACTTTACCGGTAGAGACGGATTCTAAAGATCTTGAATATATCGATTCTGTAGAAGTAAATAAGACAACAAATAGTAATAGAACAGCTAAGATCGCAGTTTTCATTTTGTTGAAGGTTTTGTTTGTGAATGAATAAAATTAGCAGGAAGTCGGAAAAGAGTAAAATATAAATAATCCGAAATGATTCGCGGATAACACGAAGAAAGCAAAAAATTTGAGACTTTCCTCATCTCTCCCTACTTTAACACAAACAGGCGTTTGATAAAGATGTATAAGCATCTGAAAATATTTCACCCTGCCTACGATAGTCCTCTAATATCTAAAGAAGCTCTTTATAAAAAGATCACACCTGACAGAGAATATAATGACAATACGATCCGCAGTTTGCTTTCAAGGTTAGAACAATGCGCTAATACATTTCTGATAGTTGAAAGGACCTTAGATAAGGAAAAGGAAAGAATACTTCTGGATGTTTTTTCTGAACGAAAGCTGAAAGGATTATTTGAAGATCAGTATGACAAGTGCAAGGAAAAATTGCACATGTGCAGGGGGACTGACTCGCTTGATTTTTATCTTGACTACTACCTGGACATCGAAAAATTTAATTTTATTGCTTTAAACGGAAAAGTAATAAAAAAAGCAGAGTCAGATCAAAGCTTTGAGCTGCTCAGCAATATTATGAACAATCTGTTTAATTTTTTTATTACGAGTTTGATCCAGGTCAGTCTTTCTGCTATAGTCTACAGTGAAATGCTGAATGTGAATAGGAATATTAGCTATGTAGAAGATCTGGTAAGGATCGTAAATTTACCTCAGCTAATAAAAGTGGTTCAGAAGGATAATAAGTCTGATTATGTACTAGATCTGTATTATGCCTTGTATAAAATGATGATCAGCGAAAAAACATCAGAACAATATTTCCTGTACAAAGAAATGATCACTTCAAATATTTACAGACTTAACAATGATGAGATCTCATTCCATTATTCTAAGCTGATCACATATTGCATCGACAAGGCGACCTATAATGATCAGTCAGAGGAATTCAGAGTTGAGTTATTCAATGTTTTCAAAACATATATTGAGAACAAATATTACAGAAGCAGCAATGTAAATTATCTCAGACCAGTATTATTCAGGAGTGCTCTTCTTAGTGGACTGAAAGCAAGGGAATATGAATGGTGTAATCATCTGTTAAAAAACTCCCATAATCATCTGCAGGTTTCTGACCGTTCAAATCTTAAGAACCTTGGATATGCATTTTACTATTTTGAAATGAATGAGTTCAGGAAGACACTCGAATTCGCAAGTAAAATAGATATTGAGAGCTTCACATATCTTTATGATGTAAAAAATCTAACAGTGAGATCATACTATGAGCTTGGATATTTCGATGAAGCATTTTCATATATAAATAGTTATAAAAGTTTTTTAAATAAAAATCTTCTTGTATCAGATCTCCGCAGAACCCGCTTTACTTCGTTCTTAGATTATGTCGAAAAGCTCATCCTCCTCAGCGGGAAACCCGACTCCGAAATTGATTACCTGATATGCCAATTATCCAAAACCGCTAACATCTCCTACAAAGACTGGCTCCTCGAAAAAGCAAGAAGCCTTCAGAAAACTACTTCAGAAGTAATATAATTTATTATCCGCTTAACCATTTGAGTACATCTGTTTGAGACTGCAGGAAATTTTTAGCATAGCGTAAATATTTTCCTTTACAGTCTTCCATTTACCATATATCTTTATGGTAAATGGAACTCGCGAGCTCGGCATATTATAACCCCGTAGATACTGATAAGGCGTTCAGCGTTTTTAAGCGCGTGAGAATGATGCCTATGTATTCTTTTCCGTGCCTTAAGGAATTCAATCTCGCACTCAAAGAACACGAAAACAGATTTTTTCTTCACATGGATCTCGATGCTTTCTACGCCCAGGTGGAACAGCGCGATAACCCTAACTACAGAGGCAAGCCCGTCGGCGTTGTCTCGCTTCCTGACACCAATACAAAAGGCATTGTCATGACTTCTTCCTATGAAGCCCGTGCTCTCGGAATCGATATTGCCATGTCAACTTATTTTGCCAAGCTTTATTGTCCCGAGCTCATTCTCGTCCCTTGCTACGGACAGAAATATGAATCCATTCTTTTTCACATTCTTTCCATGGCAAAAAAATTCGTGCCTGATGAAGCGATAGAGCAGTACAGTATCGATGAGTGCTTCATTGATCTTTCGCATTATAAAAATTTTAAGGAAGCAGAAAAGGTCGCACGCGAAATTAAAAAGCAGATATGGAAAAAGGAAAACCTGACTTGTTCCATGGGTCTTTCATTCAACAAGACCTATGCAAAGATGGCAACAAAGCTGAACAAGCCCGATGGCTTCAGCGTAGTAAGACAGCAGGACAGGGGAAAAATTTTTTATTCGAAACCCATCGATGTGATCTGGGGAATAGGAAGAAGAATTCAGCGCCGCATGAATTCATATGGAATTTTTACTATACGGCAGCTTGCAGAAGCAAATCTTCAGACACTTAAAAAAGAATTCGGGATAAACGGCATCGTCTATTACAAAATGGCAAGAGGCGAAGAGACCGTCGAGATATTCAGAAAAGAAAGAGCGGAAAAATCTTTCATGCATCAGCACTCGCTGACATATCCAATCTATAAAAAATTCGAATGCGAAGAGGAAATAGCAAGAAGGGTTGAATACATAGGAAGAAAGCTTCGCGCAAAAAACCTTATAGCAAAGCGACTGCTCCTTGTGCTGCGATTTACAAATCTTGAGTATGATGTTGCGGAATACCGACTGCCGCAGTATACGAACAACGACAGAAAATTATATGAATCGGCTCTGCATCTTTACAAGGATATGCAGCAGCCGAACAAGGACCTGCAGATGCAGATGTTCGGAATTATGGTCACAGAGCTTGAAGTAGATGTGAAAGAGGAGAACCTCGATCTTTTTGTGAAAGAGCTTCCAATGCCGTATCACTCGCTTGACAGAATAAAAAATAAATACGGAGAAAATATTATACGGATCGGAGTGGGGAAGTTTTGAAACGGGCAGTAGAGACGCGTATTCGCGTCTTCGGGAAATCAAGGTACTGTAACATGTAGAAACGCGATGCTCGCGTCTGCTTTTTGCAGCGTTCCGAAGCCGGAGCATCAGAACGAGGGTGATGGCCATTGGTGTTTAGTTCCGATAAATCGGAACTAAAACACCAACGGCGGAGGGATGGGAATAATTATGTTTTAGGGACATCGGCGGATGCAGAGAAAACCTTATTTTGATTTATCTTTAACCTTAGTAGAAAAATTTTTCTTGAAAACTAACCTTGTTACCTTATTGTATACCGGTAAATAAGGTAATAAGGTTTGAATTATTTTGTTCTCTATCTATTAAGGTTGATAAAAAATCAGAATAAGGTTTGATTTCAAAACGCGACAACAGTAAAAAAATTATAGAATTTGATTAGATCTTAAAAATGAATAAGGTAGCATTAGAGCCGGTCGAAGTTATCGTCCGGATAAAGGGATTAAAGACAGATGTCCTGAAGTTCAGGCATAAGAACACCGAGTATGTTGTCACGAAGTTCATAGCAGCTTGGATAGAGCGCATCGGAGATAATGTTGTCACGCATTATCATCTCATTTGCGGGGGACAGGGAATATCATGCGAGCTATCGCATGATCACCTGCATAACAAGTGGATGATGGTGCAGTGGGATAATGTTGATTGAGGGAACAAGAACATCTACCTGACAGGTTTTTAATCCTGTCAGGTCTGTGTCTAACCGTAGAGACAAGGCACGCCTTGTCTCTATAACAATCATTACCCATGTATAACCCCACCCTAACCCTCCCATTGAAAAGGGGAGGGAACATATTCCTATATTATTCTTTTTCGGAATTATATTTTATCTCTTTTGATATGTATCTATAT
>JBBRMY010000139.1:0-6408 GCA_038230595.1 Ignavibacteria bacterium | reverse complement strand
CTTAAAGCTTCCTTCACAGATCTCGATAAAATTTATAATGACTTTGATAAAAAAATAGCTTCATCAACATTTTCTGACCGTACAAAGTATGTTAAATACAGCTATGAAGATTATTTTTCAAAGATGTATTTATCGTTCAGCAAAAATATGTCATCATTTATTGAACAGGTAAAAGCAGGAAAGCAGACACCGAAGGAATTTGCAAGAAAATATGATGAAGTGCTTAGCAGTTATAACAATCTTATCACTTCTTATAATAGCTCGATAAATACAATTAATACTTTTAAAATTTATTAAAGAACATAATAAAAAATTGAATAATTACAGCTTACCAAAGCAGATAGGAATAATTTTACTTCTCGCAGTTGTATGCGGCTTTGCTATTAATTTTGTTTCTTCGAAGGGCGTTCCTGTAGTCGGAGATTATCAGTCAAGACTTTCAACAGCAAAAAGTGACAGCCTACTCACCAAGGCAAACGAGATACGGCTGCCTATGAATGATCCATACGATACTTCAGGTGTAAAAAAAATAAATCCGATGTCAAACAGGCAGCTTGACCCTGCAGGTTTTTACAAGCCTGAGAATATCAAGATAGATCTGGCAAAAAAATTCTTTGACCTGAATGCATTATTTATTGACGGAAGAACTCCGGAAGAATTTAAAGCAGGTCACATAAAAGGCGCGATCAATATTACCTATGAAGAGCTTACAAAGCTGACGAAGGAAGAAAAAACTGAAAAATTCAGAAAATATAATAAGGACGGAATATTAGTTTGTTATTGCAAAGGCGGAAAATGTGAAGTATCAATAGACATTGCTTATGGAATAGCAAAAATAGGATTTAATTCGGTTAATATTTACTTAGGCGGCTATCAGGAATGGGAAGACGCAGGATATCCGGTAGAAAAGAATCCAATAGAAAAGATCCAATAGAGAAGCAATAATTGCTGACAGAGTTATTAAATTTAAAATTTTAGAAAATTTTTCAGAAAAATTAATTGATAAAAGAATCACTTTCGAATAAATGGCTTCAAATAGTATTTAGGATCCTGATAGGAACAATATTTGTATATTCTTCACTCAGTAAGCTGCTTGATCAGGAAGGCTTTGCAAAGGCGATATATAATTACAGAATACTTCCTGACGGACTTGTAAATATTGCAGCAATAATAATTCCCATGCTGGAATTTCTTTGCGGAGTTCTGCTTTTGAGCGGAAGAATGAAAAAAGGAAGCTCATTCTGGATTACAACAATGCTTTCAGTATTTCTGATAGCACTTATTTCAGCATATGCCCGCGGACTTGACATAAGCTGCGGTTGTTTTTCTCTTGAAACTGCAGGATCAAAATCTGATATTTTAGCAAGGATAATTGAAGATATATTCCTTCTTGCCGGTTCACTGATAGTCTTCATCTTTTGCAACAAAATAGCAGTTACCGATGTTAGAAATGAGGAAGGGGACTTGAAAAACGACCCTGTGCTTCCGGATTCATCACATCCAGCAGCAACTAATACTGAAACATCTAACACTTAATTGCTGAATAGCTCCGTAGGAGCGACCAGTTTGTAGCACAAAAGATCTAGTAAAAGTCTAGCTCCATCGGAGCGGCCCTGTTTGTAACACATAAGATCAATAAGTAATTAGCTCCGTAGGAGCGACCTGTTCTTTCGTAATGTTTAGAAAAAATAAAATAAAACTTTAAAAATAATATCATGTCAGAAATAATAGAATCAAAAGGAAAGAAAATTACTTTTCTAACAGCAGGACTGATTGCAATATTTGCAATTATGTTCTTTGTTGTTTCAAACTCAAAGATCTCAGCTTCTGTTAACGGCGCAAGAATTGCGTTCACTGAAATAAAACATGATTTCGGAAAAGTAAAGCAAGGTCCGCAGATCGACTACACATTCAGATTTAAGAATAAAGGAAATGCACTTCTGGTTATAGACAAAGTTCAGGCTTCATGCGGATGCACTGGAGTTACTACAGGCGATAAAAAAGAATTTCAGAAGAACGAAGAAGGCGAGATCAAGATAACTTTCAATACTGAAGGCAGAGAGGGCAAGCAGGAAAAAACTGTTATGGTTTATTCTAATGACAGCAAAGAACCACAAAAAGTTCTTACCTTTACAGCAGAGATAGATCCGAGCTTGAAATAAGAAAAAGTTTTTTTACTTTCCTTAACTCAAAAAAATTATAAAAAAACGCGGCAATTAGCCGCGTTTTTTATTTAAAAATAAATTTCGATCGTTTAACTTTTAAACTGCATCCGATTTCCTACGATCAGTTTGCATTGATGCTCTGAAGATATTCGATCATAGCCTGATTTTCATCACCGCCTTTTTTAGCATGATGCAGAAGCTGTAATCCATGCGGACCTTTGGATGACTTCAGATCGGGATTCATAGTGAGTATTGATCTGACAATATCCATCTGACCAAGCATAGCAGCACAGAATATATTCATTCTGGCTCCGCTGCCAATTAAATATTGCGCAATATCTTTTCTTCCCATATGACCTGCGCCTTCAAGAGCAGTTTCAAAATCACCACCGCCCCAATCCCAGCATGCATTAAGGAGACCGGGTTCTCTGGAAAGCAATTCCTTAACTCCATCAAGATCATTATGTCCTTTAACTATAAAATCTTTTACAAGATCTTTGTCAAGAGCATCAGGTTTTTTGTTTTTATCCTGAGCATTTAAAAGTGAAATACCTCCGGTTGCTGCAACAGTAAGCGCTCCGAAGAAGCTGCCTGAAATGAAATTTTTTCTTGAAACATTACTCATATCCGAATTTTAGTTTAAAGAGCCTAATAAAATTATACGCTGATCAAGTCTTAAAGTTATATACAGAGTTTGTCTGTTCTAAAATTTCCAACTCCAATCATTCTAAGAGCTTCTGTATTTCTTAAAAAACTTTCCTGGCATTGTAACAATAAAAGCAATTTTTAGTTTTCAATACTTGTAATATTAATTTCACAAACTGCTCCCTTCATTTAAAAGTATTAAAATCTTTATTCTATCTCCATTGCTTTTGCAATGCTCTCATCAGGCTGTCCCAGCCGGAATTTCATTTTTTTCCAGCTCCCTTTTTTAAACCAGAGAGATAAAACTACACCTTTAACAACAACTGACAGGCAAATTGCGAACCATATTCCTTCAAGACCCCATATGCTGGAAAATAAAGCGCAGGCAGGGATTCTTAAAAAATTAAAGACGAGTCCGGTGATAGCAGGAGGTGAAGTATAGCCTGCTCCTGAAAATGCACCTGTTAAAATTGTTTCCAGCATTGTAAAGATCATAACAACAGCTCCAAGCTTATTGTATAAAGATGCATGATAGATCACATCTGGGTCAGAAGTAAAAATTCCTGCAACATCAGCACTGAAAACAAAAAGCAGAACTGAGTAAGAGATTATTGCAACTGAACCGATCCGAACTATCTTCCATGCGAATTTAGATGCCAGCTCCGGCTTACCTGCTCCCATGTACTGCCCAACCATTATTGTTGCAGCCATTGCAAAACCAACGCATGTCTGATAAGCAATCGATTCAGACCTGTGTCCGATACCTAAGGCTGCAAGTCCGGTATCTCCGTATTTTGCAACGAACCTAGAAACAAACACATATATCATTGAGAATGCAACTCCGTTCAAAGCCAGCGGAAATCCTATTCTGAAAGTTTCGAGAACAATTTTTTTGTCAAAATGAAAAATAAATATTTTATCGATCAGTCCTCTTTTTTTAAGAATAAATATTCCAACTATTGCTGCTATGAGATAAGCTGATAAAGTTGACATTGCCGCTCCCTGTATCTCAAATCTTAAGAACCCATTCACTCCGAAAATCAAAAGCGGGCAGATAAGAAAGTTAAGGGATGCAGAAATTATTAATAGATAGAACGGAGTCTTTGTGTCACCATATCCCCTGAAGATAGATGTAACTGTTGAAAGAAGAAGAATGCACGGCAAGCCGATAAGAAAAGTTATCAGGTAGTCGTTGCTGAAATTTCTGTTCAGCGGATTCAGATCAATTATATCGTAAAGATATTTCAGCACAGGGATCAGAAGGATTCCAACGAGAAATGAATAGAATAATGTTGTCTGAATGCTGAGGGTTGAGATTTTTTTTGAGAGTGGTTCATTTCCTGCTCCTGTTGATTGAGCAACAAGAGAGTTTGTGCCGTTCGAAATGATCTCTGCCATGGAAATAATTCCCCACATCAGGAAATTAGAAACTGTAATGGAAGCAAGCTGAACACTCCCAAGCTTACCGACCCAGAAAGAATCAATAAGAGAGAAAGAAGACTTAGTTAAAGTCTGCATCACTGCCGGAATGGCAAGTGCAAGAATTATTCTTGTGTCGGATCGTTTTATCAATAAATCAGATAAATAAAAAATGGTTAAGCTTGAAGATACTTTATTTTAAAAAGGGGTTAAAGAGAGTTCATAAAATCCCCCTCCTTTTCAAGGAGGGGGTAGGGGGAGTTTATTCGTGACACTTAGTTAATCTGATTTCATAACATTTTTGTGTAATAGTTCAGGCGGTTTAACTGAAAAAAGAAAATAAATAATAATCAAAAGAGTTGAGATACCGGTAACAATGAAAGTTACATTTGCGCCAAACTGAAACCAGATATATCCTGCTATCGAGCTTGCAAGCATTGTGCAAATGCTTTGAAAAGATGAGTAAGTCCCAATGGCTGTTGCAGTATCTTTCTTATCTGAAATATTGCTGATCCATGCCTTTGATACTCCTTCCGTTGCAGCCGCGTATATTCCATAAAGAAAAAATATTCCGAAGAAGAAATACATATTATCGTTAACAGCCATTCCGAAATAAACTGCTGAGAACAGGACGAGCCCGGCAATAAATAATTTTTTAAATCCTATCCTGTCAGCAAGCGAGCCGAGAGGAAACGCCGATATTGCAAATACAATATTATAAAAAATATAAACTGTTATAACCATTGTATCGCTTAATCCTGACTGCTTTGCTTTCAGTAGAAGAAAAACATCAGAACTGTTGAATAAGGTAAAAGCCAGTAATCCTATGAGAAGTTTCCGATAATCTTCAGGGCTTTGCTTCCAGTATTTTAGAAAAGAAAAGAACGGAGTTCTTACTTTTTCTTTTTGCTGATGATGTTTTTTTTCTTTAAGTAAGAACGAAGCAGCGACAGCCAAAACACCGGGAATGAATGCTAAATAAAATAAAGTAACATATTGTCCCGGATTATAGTAAAGATAGACCAGCGCAAAGAAAGGACCCAGCACTGCTCCTGTGGTATCCATAGAACGATGAAAGCCGAACACCTTACCTTTTGTTTCCGGTGTTGCTTCATCAGAAAGCAAAGCATCTCTTGCTCCGGTGCGAATGCCTTTACCGATACGGTCAATTGTTCTTGAAAAAAATACCCAAAGCGGATAAACAAAAGCAGCAAGCATTGGTTTTGATATCGCACTTAATGCATAGCCCATCTGAACGAATGGAAGACGCTTTCCGGAAACATCAGATAGCTTTCCGAAATATCCTTTACTTAGCCCCGCCGTTGCTTCTGCAACCCCCTCAAGAATTCCGATAAGCAAAATAGAAAACCCAATGCTTTTTAAATAAACCGGCATAACCGGATAAAGCATTTCACTGGCAGTATCTGTGAAAAGACTTACAAGGGATAATATCCAGACGGTACGGGTTATAGCTTTCAATTATGATCGTGCAAAGTTTAGTAAAAGAGAATAGTCACCAAGGTCAGCTGCTTTTAAAGATCTGATGTAATCAGCTCTGACATTTTTGTATTCCGGTATGTAACCAGCCCCCCATGTAAACACCGGTTGTTTAAATATCTTTTCAATAATTATATCAGCTATCAATCTGCTGTGTCTTCCGTTACCATTAGGGAAGCAATGAATACTTACAATCCTATGCTTGAATCTTATAGCGGCTTCATCCGGAGAATAAATTTTATTAGTTATCCAATGAACAGTATCATCCAGAAGTTTTTTTAGTTCGGAGCCTATTTCCCATTTATCAACACCTAAGTTCTTGTTTGTTTTTCTAAACTCTCCTGCCCATCCCCATACATCCCCATACATTTTTTTGTGAAGTGTTCTAATGAAAGCTTCAGTGAACATTTCTTTTTGTTTGAAGTTTTTTAATAAGCTCCATTGTATGGCTGATTCAATATTATGCATTTCAAATTCATCAAGTTCTTCCCTTGTTGTGATAGTTGGTATAAGTAATCCATCTTTTTCATCCTCATCAATAGGTGTTTGTCCGGAATTATAATTCAGATCTAATCCCATAAAATTTTTGGAAGCTCTTTTTTTAATGATTCAGTTCGTTCAGAGATGGCTCTTTTAATTCTAACATCAGAGAATTCCTGATCTTCAAGCTTCATAGGTTGAG
>JBBRMY010000138.1:0-6479 GCA_038230595.1 Ignavibacteria bacterium | reverse complement strand
TCACTCCCTAAACGCCTAACTCAGTTCTCCGTCAGATATGGTGCTACAGGAGCCATCATTTTCCAAACATCAGTCAGTATTTCAAACCCTGTCTGGTATGCTGATAATCTGTCATTTTCATTCTCCGGTGAACGGAATCTTTTTCTGTTCCTTCTGATATACCAGTTGGAAAGCTCGTCTAATGTAAAATCATAAATAAGTCTCGCAGCTTTGGTAACATCATATTCATCCATTAGCTGAAAGTAATTCTTTTTAACTGAGTTCAGCCTTGATAAGATCCATCTGTCAATTACTTTTCTCTCAGTAAATTTTATCGGTTCATTTTTCGAATAATCAAATCCGGAAAGCTCACTGTATATAACAAAAAATTTATATGTATTTATTAAAGTGTCAAAAAGCTTATTCTTCAGCTCTACAATATCTTCTTCATTAAAAGATTTTGTCTTTCCTACAGGAGTAGTTCCTACAAGATACCATCTTAAAAGGTCTGCGCCGTATTTATCGAACATCGAGAAAGGATCGACAACATTTCCTATCGACTTGCTCATCTTTTTACCGGCTTTATCTACTATATGACCGTTCGAGATTACATTTTTATATGGACGGTCATTAAATATAAATGAATTAACTGCAAGCAGGGTATAGAACCATCCGCGTGTCTGGTCAACTCCTTCTGCAATAAAATCTGCAGGGAAATTTTTGTCGAAGATCTCTTTATTTTCAAACGGATAATGATACTGCGCAAAAGGCATCGATCCGCTGTCAAACCAGCAGTCAATAACTTCAGTTACGCGCTTCATTTTCTCACCGGTCTTGCTCTTAAGCTCGAGCATATCGATGTATGGCTTGTGAAGATCAAGCTCTTTGCCTTTGTAAACTTCATCAAAGTTTATTGCTTTGCTCTTAAGCTCTTCAATGCTTCCAATGCATTCGTAATTTATTTTTCCGTCAGCATCAGTATAATACCAGATTGGCAGGGGAGTTCCCCAGAACCTGTCGCGTGAAAGCGTCCAGTCAATATTATCTTCAAGCCAGTTAGCAAATCGTCCTGTGCCTGTTTCTTCAGGATGCCAGTGAATATTCTTATTCAGCTCAAGCATTCTGTCATTGTAAGTCGTAGTTCTTATGAACCATGAATCGGTTGCATAATACATTAAAGGAACATGGTGTCTCCAGCAATGAGGATATGAGTGAACGAACATTTCCTTTTTATATAATCTGCCGGACTTTTTAAGATGAATAATTATATCTGCATCGGCTTCTTTGAAATTTCTGCCGGCATAATCCGTAACTTCCTTTTTGAATTTTCCGTCGCGTCCTACAGCCTGTATCAATGGAAGATCATACTTTAAACCTGTTTCATAATCGTCTGCGCCGAATGCGGGAGCCATGTGGACAATTCCCGTACCGTCTTCTGCAGAAACAAAATTGCCAAGTGTTACATAGTAAGCTTTCTTCTCAGGAGTGTAATAATCAAAAAGCTTTTCGTATTCAGTTAGCTCTAAATCTTTCCCTTTTACTTCTTTAATTATTGAGTACTCGTCGGAGACTGATGCAAGTCTGTCCTTTAATAAAATAAAGTCTTCATTTTTCTCAGTTCTTATTTGTACGTATGTGAATTCCGGATGCACTGCTAAAGCAACATTCGATGGCAAAGTCCATGGAGTAGTAGTCCATACAAGGAAATCACTTCCTTTAAATTCGCCTGAAGTTATTTTGAACTTAACATAAACTGAAGGATCTTTCAGGTCTTCATAACCCTGCGCAACTTCATGAGAGGAAAGAGAAGACTCGCAGACAGGACAGAAGGGAAGTATTTTAAATCCCATATACATCTTATCTTTTTCAAAGAATTGCTGCAAAGCCCACCAGACAGATTCTATATATTCATTATTAAAAGTTATATAGGCGTCATCCAGATTAACCCAGTAGCCCATTCGCTTTGTAAGCTCTTCCCAGCGGTCTTTATAAGTAAAGATCGATTCCTTGCAGACCTTATTGAAGTTCTCAACCCCGAATTCCTTTATCTCATCTTTTGATTTTATACCGAGCTTTTTTTCAACTTCAATTTCAACAGGCAGCCCGTGAGTATCCCATCCGGCTTTTCTGTAAACTTTGAAGCCCTGCATGGTTTTATACCGGCAGAAAAGGTCTTTTATAGTACGGGAAATAACGTGGTGGATGCCGGGATTGCCGTTTGCAGTTGGAGGACCCTCATAAAAAGTGAAATGCTTCGAATCGTCGTTTTTATCGATACTCTTATTAAAAACATCATTCTCAGCCCAGTATTCAAGTATCTGCTGTTCTAACTGCGGTAAAGTTATATTTTCGGGGAAATTTTTGTACAAATCGCGTAATTATGCTTTGAAAAATGGGAAATTGTGTAAAGTAATTATTACGCAGTTCTTATTCAATGGAATAAGAGACTGTTAATCGCTTTTGCGATTAATTGTCGTCCCCGAAAGCTTTTATCGGGAACTGTTGCGCCAGCGACGAAAGCTTTACCACTTCAGAAAGACAATTCCGCGAAGCGGAGGTTTGACCTTAGATTCCCCCTCCTTAGAAAGGTTCGATGCAACGCATCGGATAGCTTTGGTTTTTAATTGGGTCAGGGGGAGGTTGATTTTATCAAGTTAAGACATACTTTTCGACCTTTTCAATAAGCAGATAAACTAATAATATTTTCCCGAATGCATTTATCGGGGACTGTTGCGAAGCAACAGAAGCATTTGAATTTATTATTTGTCTTCCCCGAACTTTCCCTTTAATTCTGTAAGGACAGGTCGCGACCTGTCCCTACTCATTTTTTTATCCTCGTTCCTACGCTCCAGCGTGGGAACGACGATAATAATTTGATACTCCTCAGTGAACTTATTTTTTTTAAGCTAAGAAAGTTCAATTGATCACAATTGAACATAGAATTCCTATCAACATTACATAAAGAAAAAATTGTAATGAGTATTGTTATAATTTCACAAGAAAATATTTTATTTAAATTCAGAAGACGAAAAATAACAAGAAATAAATTTTTGTTACCCCCGTACCCTTTATATGTGAAAAGGGTGAAACATTATTTTTGATTTTCGTCAAGGTCTATGCCTCCATAAAGTTTGTGTAGTCCCTGTTACCACAGTCGGACTGATTAAGGGCGGACAGCCGGTCTGCAAGCGGGATGTTTTGAAAGCTGCAACAAGCAGCCCACGCCGGCAATTAATAAAAGAAAAAGAGAAATGCTGACACGAGGAAAACAAAAATTTATTTAGTGTTACCGGGATACCGGTATGAACCGGGATCCATATGTTTGGAATAAAGCTGTCGATCTGATAAAGAGAACTAAGGTAAAAAATGAATGAGATACTTAGAATAAAATCTGAATAAATATTTATGTACAAAAATATAAAAGATTTAATGCGAGAGGATATAAATTGATTTCAGAAGGGAATGATTTGTTGAGTTTACCGTAGGTTATTGTTCACTTTTCAAATCCGCTGCTGGTATTTAATCCCGATCTTTCGAAATGCCACCGTTGACGCGCCTGCGTCGGACAGCATTCACTTTAGAAGGCAACCCCACGAGAGTTTTAATCAAAACTAATTTTATTTTCTTCTCCAACACAAAACCATTATAATTCCAATTATTTACTAATTTTTTAATTCTTGCTTTTGATAAATAACTAATCTAAATTCTTATACAACCTCTTCAACTGAATTTTTTCAATTTTAAAATTATTTGTAAATGAAAAAATTTCTTTTTTTTATTTTTATATTCTCTTTCATTTCGAAATACTCTCATTCACAAAATCCTCAATGGATAGTTTACAATACATCAAATTCAGGAATACAAACTAATGATCTTAAGTATATTGAGATAGATTCAAATAATATAAAGTGGATAAGCTGTGTTGGAGGCTTAATAAAATTCGATGGCAACTCATGGTTTCAGTATAATAGTTCAAATTCTCCAATTCTTAACGACAGATTAGTACTCCATATTGAAAAGGATAAATATAACGGTTTATGGATAAACGTTAATGCTCAGGGATTGATGTATTTAAAAAATGGAAATTTTACTATCTATAATTCATCAAATTCAGGTATGCCTTCAAATTCACCATACTCATTATCTATTGAAAGTGATACAATTAAATGGATGGGAATGGTTGGAAATAAGTTTGTTAGATTTGACGGAAATATATGGAGGATTTATGATAGTACAAATTCAGGCTTTAAGGATGATGTAGTTAACGCAATAGATGTTTCAGGACATACAAAATGGTTCGGAACAGCCTTTCATGGATTAGGAAAGTTCAATGATACCACATGGACATATTATAATCCCGGAAATTCCGGACTGCAGGATTTAGCAGTCATATCTATTTATATAATTAATCCTGATAGGGTTTGGCTTGGTACTAGATTTAAAGGAGCATATAAGTTTAACCCTTCGTCCAATCAATGGATTAACTATAATACAAATAATTCACCTCTTCACGAAAATGGAATAGTAAGAATTTTTGAGGATAGAAACTATGGAAGTGTTTTTATGAGTCAATCATTTAATGAACTTGCAATACTAAATGATTCAAATTGGGCTTTCTATGGCCCACCTATTCCCATTGGCACTACTGTAGCAGGTTTCAGACAAGATAAGTATCATAATATTTGGATAACATCTACAAATGGTTTGTTTGTTTACAATCCAAATGGAATAGTCAATATTCAGGATCAGAATTCTGTTGTAAAAGATTTTGAATTGTTTCAGAACTGTCCTAACCCTTTTAATCCCTCGACAAAAATTGCATATAACTTACAGAAGTCATCAGTAATAGAATTAAAAATTTTTGATATAAACGGAAAGTTAATAAAGATCGTTGACACTGGTTTTAAGTATGCCGGCAGTTATGAAGCTACTTTTAACTCTGAAGGTTTAGCCTCCGGAATTTATTTTTACACTTTGAGTACTGGAAACTTTAGGGAGACCAAAAGAATGTTGTTATTAAAATAAGCAAATTCCAACAACTAAAGAAAGAATGTAAATTAAAACGTTCCCATGTTAGAGCATGGGAACGCGAGTGTCAGGCGTAAATTGCGCCTTTCTTAGACGGGTCTCAACATAGCTCATCCGGCATATTGAAGAGTTTACTGTTATTACTTCATAATAACAAAACCGTCTTATTTTATAAAATAAATTAAAAACTAACGGTATGAAACTCAAAAAAAAAATGTTTCTAACTGCTTTTTTTATCTTTTTTACAGGATTTCTTTTAGCTCAGGATGAAGAAATACCAAGAAATCCAACCGGTGATTTTGGTATTTATACATATTTTGGTTATACAATGGATGTTACATGGGAAGCTGTTACAATTCCTTTTGAAGGTTTGAACTTCTATCCTCCTAACGGTTATGATGCCTGGAACAGAAACCCTTTTCAAATTCAAAATGGAAGTACATGGAGATTATATACCAATGGAAACGGATCAAATTATGAATATAATAGCGTGTATGGATTCAATCAAATAATTGATTACCCAAACCATGTGGATATAGTTCATTGCGCCGGAAGAGAAAACTACGATCCTAGTAGTTTAAATAAAGTCTATGGTTATGCAAAATATCTGATAACCATGCGTGTTCATAACAATACAGTTGATGAAACCTTTAAAGTTTATTTTAATACTATGGATAGCAAATTTGGCGGAAAAACCCCAAACGGTGCAGATTATTTAGCAGGAGATCTTTGGTTATCTTATGAACCGGAAACTAGCCAACATTCCAGCAGGATAGGATTATCCAGACAATTAGATCAAGTCTATGATATTGATTTTGAATTGATTTATGCTAACGATAATCCTATTCAGGAATTTAAAGTATGGGAAATGTGGAATCTGAAACATCCATCAAATCTAATTACCCGTACCCAAAATTTTTCTGTCAATTCTACTCCTGTAGGATTGGATCCTGAAATTTTTTCTTACAGCTCGCTTGATGAATTAAAGATCGGAACGGAAGTTACTTTTGATCAGTGTTATGATAATTATTCCCATAGTAATTCATCAACAGATCGCAAATATGGTTATAACACAAAATATGGATTTGAAATACCATATTATGTTGATGGAAATACTTTTTCAACAATAGGATATTATAATAGATCAGATGATGAAGTTCATTCTCATAGAAAAGGATTAATATATACTGCGGAAAACGGAAATAAAATTACTTTAATGCCTAGTAAAATACTTAATGTTATAGGTTATATTGATCAGGTTACATATCCAAACGCTCATGACGTTTTAAAAATGCAATATGGATCAAGAATTACATTAAAAGAAAATGCGGAGTTAAACGCTAAATTAGGGGGAGTAATAAATCTTGAAGATGGTTCGTTAGTTGATATGTATCTAGGTTCCAGTATAGGTAATTTCCCTGGAAGCAAAATTTATATTTGCGGTTCGATTCAAAGGTATCCATCTTTTAATC
>JBBRMY010000137.1:0-6536 GCA_038230595.1 Ignavibacteria bacterium | reverse complement strand
TACGGGAAAGCCTTTAAAAACTGCTCTTGAAGTAGGATACAAAAAAGCATTCTCGGCTATTTTTGACTCACACGTAACAAGTATAATTACCGGTATCATTTTATATCAATTTGGTACAGGACCTATTCAGGGATTTGCTTTAACACTTTTATTCGGACTTGTTGCAAACCTTTTTACAGCTATCGTCATAACGCACTTTATATTTGATATCATGATAGAAAAAGGTAAAAAAGTCAGTTTTGGTTAATTTTAAATTTTAAACAAGTAATTTATAATGAGATTATTTCACGATACAAATATTGATTTCCTCGGTAAGAGAAAAACATTTTACATGGACTCTCTTATCATTATAATTATTGGAATGGTAATCCTTTTTACAAAAGGAATTCCACTTGGTATTGATTTCCAGGGTGGTACCGAGCTTCAGGTCAGATTTCAGAATAATGTTGATGTTTCCCAGATCCGGTCAATAATGGATCAGTCTGATATGCCTGGAATGGAAATTAAATCCATGGGTACTGACAGAGATGTTCTCTTAAGAACTCCTCTTCAGGGTGAAGGAACAACAGTTTCTGATAAAATTCAGCAAGCTTTTAAGTCTAAATTGCCAAATAATAAATACGAAGTTTTAAGAGTTGACAAAGTCGGACCGAAGATCGGAGCAGAGCTGAGAAGAAATGCATTACTTGCAGTTCTCTTTTCACTTGTTGGTATTTTCGTTTATCTTGCCTTCCGGTTCCAGTTCATTTATGCATTAGGAGCTATAATAGCTTTGATACACGATGTTCTGATAACACTTTCAGCAGTTGCAATATGCGACTTTGTATTCCCCGGCTTAAGACTTGAATTCAATCAGCAGATGCTTGCAGCGTTTCTAACGCTTGTTGGTTTCTCTGTAAATGATACTGTTATTATTTTTGACCGTATCAGGGAAAACATTAAGCTTTATAAAACTGAAGATATTGAGAATGTGATGAACAGATCTGTTAATGCAACTTTAAGCAGAACTATCATTACCGGCGGTACAGTATTGCTGACCATCATAGTATTATTTATATTCGGTGGTGAAGTTAACAGAGCATTTTCTTTTACATTCGGAATTGGTATAATAACAGGAACATACTCCTCAGTGTTCGTTGCAGCAGCTATAGTTGTTGATTATACACATAAGTTTCATTTGAAAACAGCACTTCCTGTTAAAGGAAAAGCTAAATTAGCAAAGTCATAAAGAGAAAAGATTGGAAATCTACGAAGTAACGAAAACAGAGGAAAAGGGTTCGGAAACAGTCAGAATAGTTTTAAATCTGCCTGAAGTAGGATTAACAAATTTGAATGATCTTTCTGAGTTAATAAACACAGAAGTTACATCAAACAAGAATTTTATTATAGATTTTAAAAATGTGAATGCGATCAATAGCTCAGGACTTGGGATATTAATCGCTTGCCTGAAAAAGATAAAAGATGCCAGTGGAAAGCTGACTTTGGAAAATCTTAACAGCAAGATCATGAATATATTTAAAATTACAAAGCTTGACCTTGTATTCGATATCAGATAAAATAAAATAATTTTTAAGTGTGGAAAAAATCTTCAAGAAGTTGAAGATTTTTTTTTGCCCAAAAACAAAAATATGGACAAACAAATTTCAGTTTTAGTAGGACTACAGTGGGGAGATGAAGGCAAGGGCAGGATGGTAGATTACTTTGCCCAGGATGTAGATTATGTAGTCAGATTCCAGGGGGGAAATAATGCAGGTCATACAGTTGTAAATGAGTTTGGAACATTTAAACTGCATCTTATCCCATCAGGAATATTTAATCCAAATGCGGTAAATGTTCTTGGAACAGGGATGGTAATTGATATTGAAGCATTCTGCCAGGAAGTTGAAGAACTTGAAGCATCCGGAATAGATTGTTCAAAGATCCGAATATCTGAAAGAGCAACTATTACATTTTCCTTTCACAGGATGGAAGATGAACTGGAAGAAGAAAGACTTGGAGACGCCGCATTCGGATCGACAAAGCGTGGAATTGCATATGCATACGGTGAAAGATATCAAAAGAAAAGTATACAGATTGGTGAACTGCTTTTTCCCGAAACATTATCTAAAAGAGTTAAGCAATTAGTAGAATGGAAAAATTTGATAATTTCAGGCCTATACAAAAGTGATAAAAAAGTGACTGTAGAAGAAACTATGGACTGGCTGAATAAGCATGGAGAAAAAGTTAAAAAGCATATTTGCAATGTAACTGAATTACTGGATGAAGCGGCAAAGAACGGTAAGAAGATTATGTTTGAAGCACAGCTAGGATCGCTGAGAGATATTAATTACGGGATCTATCCTTATACAACTTCTTCCTGCACTCTTGCATCGTACGCACCTGTAGGCGGTGGATTGCTTACTAAGAAAATTGATAGTGTGATCGGAGTTATGAAATCATTTTCAACCTGCGTTGGCGCGGGACCATTTGTAACAATGATGAATGATGATGAGGCAAACAACCTTAGAGAAATTGCTTTTGAATATGGAGCATCAACGGGAAGAGCAAGAACAATTGGACATTTTGATGCAGTTGCTTCCAAGTACGGGGCTGATGTTCAGGGAACTGATGAAGTCGCAATTACAAAACTTGACTCTTTATCAGGGCTTAAAAAATTGAAGATCTGCGTAGCATATAATATTGACGGAAAAATAACAAAGACATTTCCGCTGACTTCCCTTCTTGAGAAAGCAGTTCCTGAATATATTGAACTTGATGGCTGGACAGAAGATATTACAAAATGCAGAAAGTTTAATGAGCTGCCGGTGAATGCACAGAATTACATTAACAAGATAGAGGAACTGATCGGATATAAGATTAATTATATTTCTGTTGGACCAGAGAGAGAAAGTTTAATAATAAAAAATTAAAAAAGAATAAATAGAGAAAATTTGTGGTTCTTATAAAGATTTGGGAGTTTCTTTAACTGAAGTTTTATGCTTACTTGTTTTTTTTAGTTTTTCTGTGTTTCTTAAACTCACATTCGGTTTAGTAATATATTTAGTCTCAAATTCCTTTAAAGTATCAGGTATTGAATCACCTCTTAATTTTATGATCTTTTCATCTTTAGAAATCACCAAATATCCTTCATTTTTTTTAGTTCGGGATAACAATTTTTGGTTGCTTTCTCTTAACCCTGCCAAAATATTATCTCTGAATTTCTGATTTTCTTTACTTAACATGTGGATAACAATTTAATTTGTTGCCATTTATCAACTGAATAGATAGTTTCAATTTGCCCGGCTAATCCATGGCATTCGAATACTTACCTATTTTATTTCATTCAAGTGATCTGCATTCGCAGTTGTAACGATTACTTCACTATCTTTTACAGAAGGCGGAGGATTAATTACTTGCGGAGAAACGATAATTTCTGTTTTCTTTTTTCTATCGATGATAGCATCGAAGGAAAATGTACCGGCACCTGCGAATAATGTAAAGATCGTACACGATAGAAAAACCCAGTTATATGAGATTGCAAGTTCACTTTTATTAGGAAGTGCAAGAAGGAAGCTTAGAATAAGGAGCGAAAGAAAAAAGCTTACTACAGGTGTCATAAAACCAATTATAAAAAAAGATCCTAAAAACATTTCAGCAAAAGGAAGGATGAAACCGAAAACCATTGCAAGCTTTTCGGGAAGAAATCCATTCGCTTTTACAGAATCTATGAAAGCCTGAAGGTTTAATACTTTTGATGCACCGCCTATTAGAAATATAGTTCCCAGTGATAATCTGATGAGTAATAATCCAAATGATGACTTCCCATGAGCTTTAAAAAATATAGACATAATCTTTCTTTTATTAAAACTTATAGAATTGTAATATCTTAATCAATCTTATTTGGCGGAAGATAAGAAAGTGCTACCATTTCTACATTAAGCAATTTGTAAAACCAATAGGCAATAGTTATTGTTGAGCCGGGAGTCTTCCAGGTATTTTCGAAATGAATATTGTCTAAAGGATCACCGATTTTATCAAGAGTTGAATCCGCCTTTCCTATCTTGTCAGTGAAAAAATGTGAAAGCTGCGTATAAGTCTGGAGCTTATCTTCCGAATCTTCGAGTGAGTATAATATTTTTCCAAGCTCATCTTTGTCATTCATCAGAAACTGAACGTGGAAATTATGCCCGCCAATAATAAAATTCTTAATTCCGATCTTTGTGTAATATTTCAGATTCTCATAGGTATCGGTTTCCTGCGAGATATCTACCTTTTCAACTTCGAGAATTTTTCTGATCTCAGGTTCTTTGATCCCGAAGTTCATATTTGCCCAGCCCTGAGCAAAGGAATTGCTGCTTAGAACCAAAAATGACAGTAGGATTAGATGTTTTATTTTCATTAATTAAATTGTTTGTATTTATACTGGTATTTGTAAAAAACGTTCCCGGTTAGATGATTGAACGAAATGTAGGGACAGGTCGCGACCTGTCCCTACAATATTCTTTCAATACCAGACCAACTTAAAAGAAATTATTTTTAAAATTAAGATTAAATTATGCGAAAGCAGAAACGCTTTCAGGAGACATTATTCTGCGGGGATTGTCTCTTGGGACTATTCTTCTCATAAAGTCGAAGAATAATTTAGTTGTAGTACATGAAGGGCAGATACCAATATCACCATCCCATATTTCATCGCAAAAGGCATCAGGAAGATTCTTATAGATCATCTCTGTTGCTCTTTCGTGAGTGCTCCATATCATATCAATATCAGGCGGCTGCTTTCCTTCGTATTCAGTTCCTACCATAGGTATGAAAGGACTCATGATGGGAAAAATACCTTCTGATGATAAATAATTTATTCCTGCTAATACTGATTCTTCTGGTTCAAGGCCGACTACAAATGAGCTTAATGCCCTTGCAGGCTTTAAGAGATCGCGTGCTTCCATTAATGCCTGTATCCATCTTTCTCTTCCGATCCTTCTTGTTTTACCCGGGCATATCTCATTAAATATTTTTTCATCCCATATTTCCATATTGAAAGCTACGGAGCTAATTCCTGTTGAGCAAAGATATTCTGTTTCCTGTAGATTTCTTGTTGCCGTGATTGCAGTAACTATAGGAAAATATTTCTGCGCAAGAAGAGGCTTAAGCTTTTCTAATATTTCAGGAAGATTTCCAAGTCCATCATCTTTTGCTGCACCTGCAGTCATTGCTAAATGCGAGCAAATTGGATTATCAATTATTGCTTCCTTAACTACATCATAAATATCTTCAGCTTCTTTGATGGTTACAACGTGATCTTTATTTCTTTGTCTTGCAGGAACGATATTACAGAACTTGCACTGTTCTTTTTTTGCAAAGTATGTGCATGCATTATCGAAGCAGACACGAAGTCCGCAGTCACCCCGCATGGAAGCAACTTTTTTCATCCACTCGCCGCTGCGTGTTTTCTTGCTGTAATATGCAGGTCTTGTTGGCCATCTTACTTCACAAACTTCAACATTATTTTTTAAAAGGATAACAGCATCACCGCTCTTGTGAACTCTGAAAGGAGAACCGGGGCTATAACGTACATCAACATAAAGATCATAAGGAAGAAGCATGTCATTCGGAAGAGGACGCGAGCCGTCACCGGTTCCTGTATGGGTTGACTGAGTCATTTCAAACACCCAGAAAACTTTTTCCATTCCGCCCTGACCAACTGTAGTCATTGCTTCATCAGTCAGGGTAAGACCCTGAATAAGAAGTTCGGTTTTTAATCTTATAGCTTCGTCTAATGTCATTTCTGCTTTAAAAATTTATTTAACACACATCAATAATTCTGTTTCTAATTTTGATTCATCTTTATTCCAGTGTCCATAGATCTCAATATAAGGGAGACAGGTCTCTATTCCTTTTTCCTTTAATTCACCTTTCATTTTTTGACCTGCTTGCTTAATCAGATCATATGGTCCGACATGTTTAAAGTAAGCATAACTTGAAAGAGTTATACTTTTTCTTTCTAATCCATGGTAATCAACAATAACTTCGTTTAGCTCAACACCTGCAAAAACATTTTCATTTTCATCATAAACTATAATATTCTGACCTTTATTTTTTAAATTATTTGACCTGAGTGTTTGCCACATCTTGTCCATTAACTTAAAAGCAGTCGCTGTATAGTCTTTATTTTCGGCAGTTCCTGAAAAGCCGTAAATATCTAATGAGAATTTTTCGTTTTTTATTTCCAAAGCTTACGAGATAGTTTCTACTTTTTCAGAAACCAGTTTTTCTTTTTTCAATTCATTGCCTGAATGATAATCTGTAAGTCCTGCATTTTCTTTTACAACATCGTAGATAAAACCTCCTGTGAAGCACTCTGCACAGATCGGGGCATCAAGCTTCCAGTATTCTTCTGTCCCCATGAATGGCAGCTTCTTTAAAATGATATCAGCAGCTTCGAGATGAGTATCCATCATCCATTTATAAGTGGGAGGACGAAAGCCTTCGAAATGACTTCCTGTTTCAGGACTGAAAGGAACAACGATAGGAACGATTCCCCTATCAGCGCACCACTC
>JBBRMY010000136.1:0-6557 GCA_038230595.1 Ignavibacteria bacterium | reverse complement strand
GGATAAAGATGGTAATGCATATCGGTTTGTAAAAATAAATACTCAGGAATGGCTGGCGGACAACCTTAATACTGAGCATTACAGGAACGGAGACGTTATCCCACAGGTTCAAAGCCCGGAGGACTGGAAAAATCTTAACACAGGAGCCTGGTGTTATTATAATAATGACACGAAGAATGGTAAGACCTACGGAAAACTTTATAACTGGTATGCTGTAACTGATAAAAGGGGATTAGCACCTGAAGGCTGGCATATACCAAGCGATGAGGAGTGGAAAAACCTTGTAGATTATTTAGCAGGAGAAAATAATGCAGGTCAAAGGCTTAAAGATACTACACTATGGAAGAAGCCTAATTATTTGGCTGATAACCAAAGCGGTTTTACTGCATTGCCCGGCGGAATCAGGGATGAAAGTGGATTATTTGATGACATAAGTGAAAAAGGAAAATTTTGGTCAACAACTGAAGGTGTCGATAGCGAAGTCTTTCTTCGTGGTGTAAATTATTTTGATCAGGCAGCTCCGCAATTTCATATCGATAAGAGATGTGGCATATCAATCAGATGCTTAAAAGATTAAAAGAATAATTTGTCTAATAAAAGATTGTGTTCTATAGAGTCAGCTTTAAAAGCAAATCGGGTTAATATTAACACAAAGTTACTTTGCTTGCTTGTCTCTGCAATTACAATTAAAGATAAGGAGCTGATCAAATTTTGTTTTCAATTATTAAAATCAAAGAAAATTCCTGCAGATAAAGTTTATGAAGCTATTCTGCAGACATATTTGTTTTGCGGATTTCCTGCGGCGATTGAAGCACTGATTATGTTTCATGAATATTTTCCGCGCCATAATAAGTCAAAGTATTCATACAAGTCCGAACAGTTTCTAAAAGCAGGTAAAGCAAATTGCAAGCTGATATATGGCAGCAACTATGAAAAGTTGATTGCCAAATTCAAAAAGATCAGTCCAGAAATGGAGCAATGGATGCTTATTGAAGGTTATGGTAAAGTATTTAACAGGTCCGCACTTAGACTAAAGGTTCGTGAGGCATTAAATGTATGCATGTTAGCTGTAAATTATTACCCAAGACAGCTTTTTTCTCATATAAAAGGCTGTAAAAATGCCGGATTCAGAAAAATGGAATTGTTAGAAATTATAGATCTGATCCTGCCAATAATGGCGAAGAAATATCAATCAGAATTAAAAGCCCTTGTTAATAACATCTTTATATAGATGTTATATAATATATATTATGTAAAGTTGGACATATTGATAATGTTAATAAGTTGTTTATAGAAAATGGATAATATTTGAATGATTCCCTTTCTTGTGACGCACTATCTAGATAGTGGAATCGGATTTATATCCCATGTAAGTAGGAATAATTTACTAAATAAGGTAATAAGGTTGGTTATACTATGTCTTTTGTATCAAGGTTGGTTTAAAGGCAAAATAAGGTAATTAGGTTGGCAATTTTAAGATATCCTTGCGTTAAGGATGATAGAAGATCAATTGGAAATAATTTATAAAGATTGGCTCTCAATCTATAAATATTTCACGCGCGGGTGCATGTGAAAGGAAAAGTGGCATTGATTCGGTATAACCATAAGCACCTGCGTTTAACACTGCAAGAAGGTCGCCTGGATGAACTTCAGACATTTGCATATCAGAAGTAAACTGATCTAATGATGTACATAACGGACCTGCGACTAAGTAAGAATCTGAAGTTGACCGATTTTGAAATAATCCGGTTAGGTTAATGATTTTATGGTCCTGATCGATCAAAGCCGGCCTAACAAGATGGTGAATTCCGCCATCAATTATTGCAATATTCTTTCCGCCGGAATTTTTAGTATACAATACTTTAGTAATATAAATACCGGACTGCCCTGTTAAAAATCTCCCCGGCTCATATACCAGCTTTACATCTGCCAGAAATTGATTGTATTCAGATGACTTAACAAGATCTTTTAAAGCCTTTCCTAATTGCGATGCATCTAATAGATCTTCTTCATTAGAATATGGTATTCCAAATCCCCCACCTAGGTCTATTGATTCAATTTTGATATTATATTTCTTTTGGATCTCAATTGCAGTTCTGATAACATTTTTTGTACTTTCAAATATTTTTTTCCAGTCTAATATCTGAGAAGAATTAAAAATATGAATTCCTTTAATATTTAAATTTGATAATGCTTTTATTTTTTCAATAACTATAGGGAGCTGATCAATATCGATCCCGAATTTGCTAATACCCATGCCACCTATGATCCTGTTCGACTCCCCTGCTTCAAATCCCGGATTTATTCTAATAAGTATATTCTGAATTTTATTTTTTTCATTACAGATCTTATTCAGTAATTCAGCTTCTTGTAAAGATTCAACGTTTACAGATAACAATTCTTTCTCAACTGATAACTCAAGCTCTTCTTGCGTTTTGCCCGGACCTGTCATCATGATTTTGTTTTTGGGAAATCCGGCCTGCAAAGCTGCATTGATCTCGCCTTTGGAAGCTGTATCGCATCCTGCACCTAATGAATTTAACAATTTTAATATTTCCGGATGAGGATTGCTTTTCTGAGCGAAGAATATTTTATAATTTCTGGGAAGGCAATCGGAAAGCAGACTGTACTGATCCTTAATTACATTTTTCGAATATAAAAATACAGGTGAAGTATATTCAGAAACTATTTTCTTGAATTGGTCTTCAGTAAAATAATTAAAAAAAGGATTTTTTATTTTATCAATTCCGGTCATCTTAAAAGATCTTCCAATGTTACTGCTGAATCAGTTTTTTCATCTCTGTATTTTATAATAACAGGACAATAAAGATGAATCCCTTGCTCTTTTCCTACAACAGATGAAATAGGTCTGGAGCCGGAAACAACTACAGCTCCTTTTGGTATTATTAAAGGATTACTTTCAGTTTTGCGAATGAATTCTCCGGTTGTATTATCAAAGACCGGAGTTGATGCATTCAAGATAACTCCTGTTCCAATTACAACTTTCTCTTTTACAATTGTCCCTTCATAGATACCGCAATTCCCTCCTATGAAAACATTGTCTTCAATGATAACAGGCAATGCACCGATAGGTTCCAGAACTCCCCCGACTTGTGAAGCCGCTGATAAATGTACACTTTTTCCTATCTGTGCACATGAACCGACAAGAGCATGTGAATCAATCATACAGCCTGAATCAATATATGCTCCAATATTTACATAACACGGCGGCATAAGAATCGTACCCTCTGCAACAAAAGCTCCACCTCTAATTGCAGAACCTCCCGGAACAAGACGTATCTTACTTTCGAGAGTAGTTTTGTGAAGTGGTAAAGTATCTTTGTCGAAAAAATTAAATCCGGGAATACTGTTATCAGTTAATACTCCAACCTTAAAGCCAAGCATAATAGCTTCCTTTACCCATGAATTTACTACCCATTCATCTCCGGACTTCTCCGCTGTTCTTATGATACCTTTTTCAAGTGCGGAAAGTATTTCAGTGAAATAAACTTTAATTTCAGCAGGATCGGCTGATCTATTATTTTGAATTTCTCTTAGATTTTCTTGCAGCTTATTTTTTAATTTTTCCGGTGTCAATATTTTTTCTTATAATTAATAATTAATTCCAAGGTCCTTAATAGTTTTTTCCATAACTGATATAGTCTGCTGAGTTGAAGAATAAAGCGGAGCTCTTAAAACATTCTCGAGCAGACTCAGAAAATGCATTCCTGCTTTAACGGGGATAGGATTACTTTCAATAAAACAATTTTTAAAGAGAGGCATCAGTTTGTGATGCATTTCTCTTGCTTCGGAAAAATTATTATTGAGTATAAGCTTTAAGAAATTAACTAATTCTTTTGGAGCTAAATTAGAAGCAACGCTGATCACTCCTTTTGCTCCTGTTGCGCATAGGGAGAGCGTTTCGTCATCGTTACCTGATAAGACAATAAAATCATCAGAGGAATTCTTAATAATCTCACTGATCTGGGAATAATTACTTGATGCTTCTTTTACAGCAATTACATTTTTTATTTCACCAATAGCTAAAGTTGTTTCAGCTGTCATATTAGTAGCTGTTCTTGATGGAACATTGTAAAGTATAATTTCCTTATCAGTACTTTCTGCAACCGCTTTAAAATGACTAATAATTCCTGATTGTGTTGGCTTGTTATAATATGGAGTAACAATTAAATATCCATCAATATCATATTTGTCAAAAAGCTTTACATTTTGAATTGTGTGATGAGTACTGTTTGAACCTGCTCCTGCATAAACCGGGACTTTTCCTTTGCATTCTTCGTCAGTAATTTCCAGAATCTTACATTTTTCAGTGTCATCAAGACATGGAGTTTCACCGGTAGTACCAAGCGGAATCAGAAAATCTATTTTACTTTCTATTTGTCTCTTTACAAGCTTTCTGTAAGCTTCATAGTCGACTGTGAAATCTTTTTTAAAAGGAGTTACAAGAGCAGTTCCAACACCTGAGATATTATTTTTCATATAAATTAACTAATAGTTTTATTTAATAACTCACGGAAATTGTAAATTCCGGGGGATACTTCCAGCCATTCAGCTGCAAGTACAACTCCGAGAGCAAATCCCTCTCTTGAATAAGCTTCATGACGGAGAGATATTTTATCTGTTACTGATTCGAATCCTGCTTCGTGAATTCCTTTTATATTGCCGCTTCTGACAGATGCTATAGAGATATCAGATGAATATTTTTTATTTATAATTTCTTTTATTGTATTAGCTGTTCCTGACGGAGAATCTTTCTTTTCTTTATGATGCATTTCAACAATATACGGGTCATAACTTTTTAACTTAGAAAGCAATTCTGAAGACTTTTCAACAAGATCAAAAAATATATTAACACCAACTGAGAAGTTACTGGCATAAACGAAAGGTTTATTTTTACTTTTAAAAGTATTGGTAACTTTTTCTGAAATGTTATTCCAGCCTGTGGTACCAACAATTGCACCACTGAATTTTTCTGAGATCATTTCGAAATTATTTATAAAGGCTTCGGGAGTCGTAAAGTCTATACAAAAATTATCTGTTTTAGTAAAATCTTTCAGATGTTTTTCATTTTCAACAATTCCACTAAGTTCATGCCCTCTGTCTGCAAGAACTTTCTCAATTTCCTTCCCCATTTTACCGTAACCGATAAGAGTGATCTTCATTTAATTATTATGATCATTTTCAAAGAATTCCTTGTGAAGAGTTTGTAAAACCAGGTCAAGGTCTTTACTGTCCACGACAAAGCTTATATTAATTATTGAAGCACCCTGAGATATCATGGAAATGTTATAATCATTAAGTGAGTTAAATATCCTACCGGTTATTCCGGGAATATATTTCAGGTCAGAGCCAACAACGCAGACAAGCGATTTATCTTTATCAACACTTACTTCAGAAAATACTGAAAGCTCTTTTTCAATTTCCAGTAAATTTCCATCTCCTGTGATTGCATTGTTATCTAAAGTTACTGAAACGTTTACTTCAGAAGTAGTTACAAGATCTACCGAAGTTTCATGCTTATCAAAAACCTCAAAAACCTTTTTTAAAAATCCATATGCCAGAAGCATTTTTGGAGAATAAATATTAAGTACAGTTATATTTGATTTACTTGTTATAGATTTTATAAGAAATCTGTTCTTATCACTTCTGGTTTTTATATCAGAACTTATTAACGTCCCGTCTTTCTCCGGTGAACACGAGTTCAATATCCTTACCGGTATATTTTTTTCAATAGCGGGTAAGATTGCAGATGGATGTAAAACTTTTGCACCGAAATATGCAAGCTCGGCAGCTTCCTTAAATGAAATTTCTTTAATTATTTTAGTATTCTGAACTTTTCTAGGATCAGCTGTAAGAATACCATCAACATCAGTCCATATCTCAATTTCTTCAGCATCTAATGCCATACCTATAACAGAAGCAGAATAATCTGAACCTCCCCTGCTGAATGTAGTAGTTATTCCATCTGAAGTAGCTGCAATGAATCCCTGAGTTACTACGACCTTTCCGGAATCAATATAAGGTTGCAGTATTTTGCGGGCTTTATCAATTATTTCTTCAAAAACAGGTTCAGCATTTGAGTAATTATTATTTGTCACCATAAAATTTCTTGCATCAATAAGCTCAGTATGAATATCTCTGTCATTTAAAGCATATGAGATTATTAAAGTTGAGAAGAGTTCACCAAAAGAAGAAACTTTTGCAATGCTTCTTTGTGATAATTCTGATAAAAGATAAATTCCTTTAACGACATCTCTCAAATCATCAACAATCAGCTTTAATTTATCTGAAAGTTCATTAATGATCTTTTCGTTATTGCAAAACAGCTCTCTAACAATTCTTAAATGCTTTTCTTTAATAGCCCTTAGTATATCGTAAGCTTTTTCATAATTTCCGCCTGAAGCGATCTTAGCACATTCTATAAGCGTGTTTGTAGTATTTGCAGTTGCAGACAAAACAACAACAGGCTTTCTGTGGAGTCTTGATCTTACAATATCAATTAAGCGCTCAATAGCTTCTGAATTCTGAACAGATGT
>JBBRMY010000135.1:0-6625 GCA_038230595.1 Ignavibacteria bacterium | reverse complement strand
CCTGTTAATAAGACTTATGCAAACAGGAATTTCCAGTTCAGGCTCTTCTGTAAGTGAAACTCTTATCGTATCTCCTAGGCCATCTTCCATAAGCGTACCAATACCAAGCGCTGATTTTATTCTTCCGTCTTCGCCGTCACCTGCTTCAGTAACTCCAAGGTGAAGCGGGTAATTCATACCTTCTTCTTCCATTTTATTTATAAGCAGTCTGTAAGCCTGTACCATAACCTGTGGATTGCTTGCCTTCATTGAAAGAACAATGCTGTAGTAATTATTCTCCTCACAGATCCGTACGAATTCCAACGCTGACTCCACCATGCCAAGTGGTGTATCTCCGTATCTGCTCATGATCCTGTCTGAAAGAGAACCATGATTGGTCCCAACTCTCATAGCAGTACCGTATTCCTTACATATCTTCACAAGAGGCGTGAACTTAGCTCTTATTCTTTCAAGCTCTCTGCTGTAAAGTTCATCAATATAATTTATAATCTGGAATTTTTTCTTGTCCGCATAGTTACCGGGATTGACCCTAACTTTTTCTACAATGCGAGCTGCTGTTTCTGCAGCATTAGGAGTGAAATGTATATCTGCAACAAGGGGAGTTTTATATCCGCGCTTGCGAAGCTCATTTTTTATATTCTCTAAATTTTTTGCTTCGTTAATACTTGGAGCAGTGATCCTTACAAGCTCACCGCCCGCTTCAATTATCCTTATCGATTGTTCAACAGTGGCTATCGTATCCATTGTGTCTGTAGTAGTCATCGACTGAACCCTCACAGGATTCTCACCGCCAATACCAAGATCACCGATCATTACTTCTCTCGTTCTGTACCTAGAGAATGAGAAAATATCATTGCAATATTTTTTTGATGTTACTTCTGTTTCCATTATTTTTATTACCTGAGCTTTTTGCTCTCGTGGAACAATATTCTTTTTTCTTCTGCGGTTAAATTCTGATATCCGCCTTCACTAAGCTTGTCCAGAATTGCATCTATTTTTTCCTGTGAATTTTTTTCCCTTATGTCAGCTTCGTTCTTGAAGTCCCTGTCTTTATAATCATTATAAACTGCATTCTTCACATCAGTCAGATTGCTATTAGGCTTGTACTGCTCAGGAGCCTTATAGGTCTCTTCTTTTTTCGGAATAAATTTATCGAAAATATTTTTCCCAGGTGTTTTTACGTGGGCAAAGCCTGTTCCAAACCCTTTATTGGTAATAAGTAAATATATAAACCCAACAACTGCTCCGCCTAAATGAGCAGCATGTGCAATATTGGACCCGGAACCTGAAAGAGAGAATACTTCAATGGCTATATATAATAAAATAAGATACTTTGCCTTAAGAGGGATGAAGAAATATAAATAAATATTCCGATTCGGGAAAAGAAATCCGAATGCAACAAGTACTCCATAGATCGAGCCTGATGCTCCGACAGTGGGACCTGTATTTCCGAATAAAGGAGCGATGAACATATTAGCAAGGGCAGCGCCTATTCCGCAAATTAAATAATAGATTAAGAATTTCTTTGAGCCCCAGAGATTTTCAAGCTCCATTCCGAACATCCATAGCGCAAACATATTAAAGAACAGATGCATGAAGTTTGCATGCATGAACATATAAGTAAATATCTGCCATGGAAGAAAGCCATGATTGATAGGTTGTAAGGCAAAATATTCCATATACATTCCATACAGATTATTTTGTCCAACATTAAGGGTCTTCAAGAAAAACTCTGCGATCAGAAAAACCGCTACATTTGCGATCAAAAGCCCTTTAATAACAGGAGGAAATAAGCCAAAACCTCCGAAAAAACCCTTACTGTGGGTAAAATTACTCATAAAATTTTAAATGTTTAAACATTGCGCGCTATTAAAGTCTTCTATAGTATCGATCTCCATGCACTTATACTTGGAAACATCGATTCCGTATATGGAATTCCGCGGCTCGTTTTTTTGAATTAACTCCTGAAATGATCTTTCATAGAATTCATTCACAAGATTTTGCTTTTGAATTCTATCTTCTAAAATACTATAGAGTTCTTTCATATAATATTCAGAAAACTTTTCGATACCAATGGATTCTCCTTGAGAATCACTTAACTTTATTTCTTTTCCTATGGCAGTTATCTTTTTATCTTCATCCATTGTTACTTTTATCTGCTCATCATCAGCTTCACAATTGCAGTTCACAGCTATTGCATTTTCATGCTCTGATTCTAAAAGTTTTTGAATGATAATTTTATCAAATATAATATCACTATCGAGAAGAAGTACGTCACTATGAACCTTTTCTTTCGTCATCCAGAGCGAATAAGCATTATTATTGCTTTCGTGACCTGAGTTGGTAATGTAAACAGGGTTGAGTCCGGTCATATGCGTCGAAATATAATCTTTTATCATTTGCTCTTTATATCCTGTAACAATAATAATATCCTTTATTCCGTTATGGGTAAGGTTATCAATTGTTCTGTGTAAAATATTCTTTGTATCTATTTCAAGTAAGCACTTTGGCGTTACATCTGTTAAAGGTCTCAGCCTTTTCGAAATTCCGGCAGCTAAAATTATACCCTGCATATTTTTATCGTTTAAATTTTAATAGCGCGTTTTTCTGAATTAAATAAGTGACTATCAGGAGTAAGTTTCCCCAGATGATAGTTATATATAAATATAACTCAATTTTATTCAGTATTGTACAAACAATTAATAAAAAAATATGTGTTGTTGAGCCGTTCCAGCTCCATAATCTTAAAAGCGGCTTATTAACTTTTTTGAATTCATCAGGAGTGGCAACGATCTGAAAATCAGTTTTCATTAATTTTGCCTGAAGTCTGGAATATGCCAGGTAATTATTAATTAGAATTCTTTCTATGAAAGCGCCTTTTTTATTTTTAATTTTTTCTTTCTCAGCTTCAAATTCAATTAACTCAGAACTGATATCATTCACATATCCGTAAACATGATGTAGATAAAGATTTCTATAAAAATCAAAATAGAAAGATTGTATTGCTGTTGATAAGCCTCCGAAAACAGCCAGGCCTATAGCAAGCCACCAGTTACCTGAGGTGATTCCCATGTAGGAAAATAATGCGAGATAGATTACAACAGAAGCTATGTAGTCTACAAACCCGTCTACAGCGCGACCTAAGTTAGTACCATTATGCTTAAGCCTTGCAAGCTGTCCATCAGCACAATCGAACGTGTTACAAAGAAAATAACAGGCAGCTCCAATGTATGCATAGAAAATATTTCCGGTCGCATAAAGCACTCCTGCGGCCATCCCAAAGATCAGTGCAATTATTGAAAGATGGTTAGGAGTTATATTTGTATTATAAACTGCTTTAACTAAGGCAAATGAGACCGGACGAAAAATAAAGAGGTCCAGAACTTCTTCTGCTTCAACAGTTTTTAATGAATCTTTAAATTCAGATGATATTGACAATTATAAACTTTAAATTTTTTACAGATCAGCTCTGTATTCCTTGTTATCATATATAATTCTAACCGCTAAGGATCTCGTTCCTTTTTCATCGACCCGTCCCCATAGTACAGCAAGCTGTGTAACCTGAACTTCAGGCGGCTTAGTTGCAGAAAGACCAAGTATGACTTCATTTACTTCTAGCTCAAAAGCTACAGTCAGAATAGCATAAAATGCATCATTAGTAGGTATTACCAATGGAATTACAGGCTTTCCGATATCTTCAGCAACTTTTACAATAGAGGAGAAAAGTTCTCTTTCAAAGTCTTCAAGGTCCTGCTTAACAAGCACATTCATTTTGTCTTTAAAAACTCTTGCAATAATAACAACTATATCAGTTTCATCGGTATCAGTTTCATTCAATACTTTTACAAGATGCTGAAGGTTGTTTGGATCTCTAACGGCTACCACTATCCGTTTACTATTCTCACTTCCGATAGCAAGCGGAGTTATAGCATCACCTGCACCGATATTAAAATGTTCCAGCACTTTATGGTTTTCATCAACATCATAAGCTTCCTTAGTCATGTTCTTTTCTTTCATGATCTTCCTTTTGTTTACTTGTTCACTAATAGTGAAGATCATAAAGAAAGTAAAAGTAAAAGCCAGCCCGGAAACAGTAGCAACAGGCTTTGTGAAAAGATTAATTATAGCAACAGCAAGAAGCATCATGAAAACGGAAAAAAGCCCTATGGGTAATTCTATTTTTCCAACCTTTACATTGATAGGAACTCTCCATTCTCTTTGGCGCTTATCTTTAAATCTAAGCACAAGCATTGAAAATGCATTAAAAGTCATGCTCCATATTACACCAAAAGCATAAGCTTCTCCCAGCACAAGTACATCACCGCGGGAAAGTATTACAACAAGGAGCTGCATTATAACAACTAAATTCAGTACTCTGAATGCTGTACCAAATTTTTTATGAGGCTTTCGAAACCAATCAGTTAGTACTCTGTCTTCAGCTACTCGGTTCAGCACTCCGTTAGCGCCGATCATTGAAGTGTTGACTGCACCTGAAAGTAAAAGTACACCTACTATAACTACAAATCCCTGAACTAGTAATTTTGCCCATAATGGCCCATATAAGAACATACAAATTCCGCCAAGCAGATTATCAAGATACTGAGGACGAATATTGTCGGGAATAACCATTATTGAAAAGAACGAAACGAAAGGAGTAAGTATAACAGTAAAAATAAAAATAATTACTGCTGCTTTTTTATAGTTCTTTAATTTAGGTGATTCAAGCTCTCTGTATATCTGAGCCATTGATTCTTCACCGCTAAGAGCAAGAAGCGAGTGACCGAATGCAATTATAATAGAAAAGAAGCCGATGGTTTTTATCCAGTCCATGTGTTCAAGCCATCCGTAAGCTTCAGGCTTTAGATCAATAGTAAGTGGAGGAAGTAGAGACCAGAGATTTACATCCATTTTAACTAATGTAAAGATGGACCATCCAATAACAATTACAGCCATGACAATTGTTATCATGAAAATCTTAAAAGCTTTGTTGGATGATTCTTCGATCCCTTTAATATTTTCCCACCAGAAAAATATTGTAATTATAACGGCAATAAATATTGAAAATAAATTTCTGTCTATTGCGAAATTCATATCCATTAAATGGAAGGTATCGTGCAGAAGACCATATAGATATTGACCGGCAGAAACCGCAGAGATCGGACCTGTTAGTACATAATCGAATATCAGCGCACTGACTGAGATCTTACCAAAAAATCCGCCGATAGCGGACTTAACAACTTTATAAACGCCACCGCGGGTAAACATACCGCATGATTCAATATAAACAGCGCGAACAGCAAATGAAAAAAGCATTACCGCCAGAATAAAATACGGAGCAACTTTTCCAATAAATTGCTCAGCAATTCCACCGATATAATATGCAGTAGAACCCAGATCGCTTATAACAAGACCGGCTGCTCTCCAGTATGAAATAAAGGAGAACATTACAGTCGATGCTATAACAACTTTAGTTGTATTTGAAAATTTGGTCGATGAAGATTTAGGATCTTTGGAGACTTTTAATTCCTTTGATATTTCTGAAGAGCTTTTAGACGAAGGATCGTCTTTATCAGGATTGCTGAATTTGTTTCCCAAAATATGGTTTAATTTCTAAAAAATGACCTCTGATATTTAACTATTAAATAGAAATTTAAAGTTCAATTTAATATAGAATTTAAATATTTATTAAATATCGAAGTGGAGTAAATTAGCATAAATTTACCTCATATTAAATTACAATATGCAAAGTAATGTCTATTTACCTAACCTGACAAGTTATTTTTCCTGTCTGGTTGCTTTCCAGATTGATACTTTAAATATATTCATTAAAGGCTATTTTTAAACCAATAAGTATTTGTTATTTTAGCTTTTATCTATAAGCAGGAAAGAACTAATTTTGCAACCAAACTTCTTAACTTTTTGTTTAATCCTATATAAACTCTCTTTCGTATTCTTTATTTACAATTTGCACAGATTTATCTCTCCAAACTTATTATGAAATTGACTAATTTTAAGATTATTACACAAAATTTTATAACCCTTTTTATGCGAGCCGGACTTCTTATATTTTTGCTTTTTACTTTGCTTTCTGCACTTACTTCAAATGCGTTTTCTCAGACTTACCCATATAATCTCGAGATAGAACAGACCTCGATCCCAACTGCGCCTGCGCTTCATTCATATGCATATGCTCAGTCCGGAGGGAAGTGGCTTTTCATCGGAGGCAGAACAAACGGTCTGCATGGTTTCAGCAATACTATCCTGAATTTTCCTCCAACTTCAGAAAATAAATTTATCTGGGTTGTTGATCCGGTTTCAGGACAGACTTGGTCACGATCTGTATATCTGGATCTGCCTGTTGCAATGGCGGACCCGCTAAGGTCAACAAATATGCAGTTCCGGCAGACTGGAAATATTCTTTACATAACCGGTGGTTATGGTTTGGATAGTGCTCTAAATACTATGGTTACATTTCCAAAGATCAGCTCAATAAATGTAAGCGGCATTATGAATGCAGTAATGAACAACCAAAGCATTGCTCCTTATATTATACAGCAGACTGATTCAAGATTCAGAGTCACCGGAGCAGAGTTTGAAGAAGTGAACGGAGTTTATTATCATATTG
>JBBRMY010000134.1:0-6694 GCA_038230595.1 Ignavibacteria bacterium | reverse complement strand
TGCGCTTCCGCCGACAGAGTTCCCGATTATATAAACATTCGCAGAGGCATCTGTCAATACAATATTAGCAGATTCAGTTTTGCTACTGCCTGAATAATTAAATTTATTTACCCATTGCTGAGAGAAGCTTACTGCCGGAAGCAGCAGAGTAAAGGATAACACATAGAGTAACTTTTTCATAGAATGATTTATTTTGAATTTCAATCGCTATGAAAATATTCACTATATATATAGATGGCAAAGAAGGATTTTCTGTTATGTTTATTTTTTCAGAAGGAAATTTATGGAGTTTTATGCGTTTTTTAGAATTTTGGAGGAAAAGCAGATAGGGTTTTGCAAGAAGGTTTTTTTGATTTGTTAAAAAAATGCGGTTTGGAAAATAAAAGCGATTTGTTTTTGAAAAATGAACACAGATAATTATGATATATATGATGTCACAGATAAAGCATTTTTCAAAAAATCCGCGACATCATAAATATCTATACATCTGTGTTTTATTTTACCAATACCATTCTCTTCGTCTCTGAAAAATTTTCTGTTCGTAAAGTATAAAAATAAATTCCACTGGGGAGTTTTGCAGCTTCGAACGTAACAGAGTAGCTTCCCGCATTTTGCTTGTCGTTAACTAACGTTTCAACTTCGTTACCAAGAGCATCGTAAACTTTAAGAGAGATAAATCCGGCAACGCGCAACTGATAACTTACAAATGTGTTTGGATTAAAGGGGTTTGGATAATTTTGAGATAAAGAAAACCTATCAGGAATTTCAGAGGATGATTGTGTAAAGCCGGTTACAACTCCGCCTGTAGTAGTTTTGAGGATAACTCCGTTCTTTCCTACAATCCAGCCTGTTAGAGAATTTGTAAATGTAATTCTCATCAGAGTAGTGCCAACACCACTGGCTTGTTGAGTCCAGCTACTTCCTCCGTTAGATGTATATAAAATTTTTCCGCCGTAGCCGGTGACAATGGCATTATTCACATCTAAATATTTTACAGATAAAAAAGATGTATCCGTTTCAGTTCCGGGATAAACGATTGTCCATTTTGTGCCCCCATTGGAGCTCTTACAAATTCCTCTTAAATATTGGCCGCATGTCATAACATTATTTGAATCACAATTTGAAATCCCGAATTGACTATATAGTGAAGAATTATATGTCCAGGTCAAACCCCCATTAGTGGAAGTAAAACTATTTTGACCGACAGCTATTGCCTTATTTTGCGTTAAGAATACAGCATCATTTAAAAATATTTTATTAGCGGGAAGAACTCTCTGCCAGGTCAAGCCGGCATCTGTTGTATTATCTATAAAACTTGTGCCAAATGCAAAGCCGACAGTTGAATTCTTAAAAAGGATTTTTGACATTGCAGAATTAGAAGGGTTTGGTCCTGAAGTCCATGAACTGCTTCCATTAGTAGTTCTTCTAAAGTTATAAGCCCCAAAAATAATTCCAGTACTAACATCAATAAACCCTACGCTATAAAAACTTTCCAAAGGAAAATTAGACGAAAACCAGTTAACGCCTCCATTAGTGGTTTTTAAGAATATTGATACGGAAGGAGAGCCGTTATTTTGCCCGACTATAAATCCTGTATTAGAATTGATAAATTGTAAATCAAGAAGATTAAGCGTTGTGCCGCTGTTTTGCCTCACCCAGCCGGATTGTGCTTTTGCTGCCTGAAGATTCAGAAGAAGAAAAAATAAGATGATGACAGAAATGATTCTAATTTTTACCATAGCCAGATTTAGAAAAAATTTCAGCGAGATAAGAGTATCAGACTAACATGAAAATAACTAATTTATTGATTTCATCAAACACAAATTCGATTTATTGAGCAGAAACAAAAGGCTCACTCTTAATTAAAGAAATGAGCCTTAAATTATTACTTTAATCACGACAAACCATTTTACATCAGTACCATCAGTGATTTAATTCCTACTTCACTAGTACCATTCTCTTTGTCTCTGAAAATTTATCTGTCTTTAAAGTATAAAAATAAACTCCGCTGTTTAGATTTTCGGCGTTGAATTGAAAATTATAATATCCTGCATTCAATTCTTCACTTAATATTTTTTGAACTTCACGCCCCAGCATATCGTAAATAATAATTGATGTAAAAGATTTATCGGCTAACTGAAATTTTATATTTGTAGAAGGATTAAACGGATTAGGAAAATTATTCTCGAGCTTATACTTATCGGGAATCTGTGAAGAAATATTTTGTATGCCTACTGAAGTAGATTTTAACGTAATAAGCAGACTGTTACCTGCAGCATTTGAGTCGAGTCCGTTGTATGCAGTTATCTTACAAACAATCAGAACCGAATCTCCGGTTAACCCCAAAGTATTTCCGATTGTATCGAGCCTGCCTTTAGTAAAAGTCATTGCGCTATCTGTCCCGTTGTAATCAGATGCATAATAAGTCTCTACCGACTGACCGTTTTTTTTGATTCTGAATTTATAGGAAATATTTACTCCTCCGGGTGAAGCATTCGACCATGTAAACCTTACTTTTGAAGTGTCATTTTTATTTGTAATTATTGTCCGCAGGAAAGGCGAAGGAAATACTGGCGCTAAAAGCTGCGAGCCGTTAACTCTGATGTAATTTACTTTAGTTATAGAATCCGCTCCAAATGAATTACTTACCCGTAATTTTACGGTATAATATCCCAGACCTGAAATTTTAAGCTTAGGATTTGCAGCCGATGAAGAAAAATTCTGCGAGCCTGTAATTGTCCACTGATAGCTTGTTGGATTGTTTGATGAGCAATCAACAAATTGAACTGAGTCTCCGCCAAAATAAATAGCCTTATCAGTCATTAAGTCTGCCGTTGGTTTTGCATTTTGAGGAGGCGAATATCTTAAAACAAATAATCCTCTTGTTCTATCTGAAGCAATTATTTTTCCTGAAGGAAATTTATAAACTCCCCAGCAGCCCTGAAAATCATTTTCGTTTCCTTCTGGATAAGTATCGTACCATCCCAGCTCAACAGGGTTTCCCGGAGTTGAAACATCTAACAGTTTTACCCCTGCCTCATAGTATGCTACTGCCAGCTGATTATCATAAAGCTCAACATTATGTATAATACATTTGTTAAAAATATTTCCTGGCAGCCATGTATTAACAAGAAGCACATTTGAAAGATCTTGAATATTCCAGATTTTTAATCTTCCGGGAGGAGTAGAGGTTTCATCAGTTACAAATATAAATTTTCTGCCGGGAGTTAATGCAACATTGTGCGGAAATGGATTCGGGCCGTTTGTCCAGTTAGTTATGTTTACAAGATTATTTTTATTGGCAGCATTTATTACTGAAATTTTTCCATCGCCGATATTAGCTGCCCACATAGTATCATTCACAACTCTGCAATCATGGACATACAAATCATTCCAAAGCCCTCTTACTACCGGCACCTCTGGGTTAATGGATAAATCCAGAATTTGTGTTCCGACAAAGTTACCACCGTTAAGATATAGATAAGGTCCATCCTGTTGTATCGAGTGGGTTGCTATATGGTCGTTTGGGTGAAACTCTCCTATGTAGGTTACGGAAGTTGGAAGATTTTGCATATCGAAAATCTGCACGCCCATCCCTCCCTCTGATACGACATAAGCATAGTGCGAGTAAGTTTTCATCTCGCGCCATTGACTTCCTACACCGCTTAACGCAGCGCATACATGAATATTAGTCGAATCTGTTATATCTATAAAATATGTATTAAAGATACCGCCAAGGATTGCATACTCTCTTCCGTTTGATGAGTAACCCCAAATAGCAGAGTAACTTATACCAGAATTCTGCCCGACAGGATTTAACTTTCCTACTAAACGTAAGTTTTTACCTTGGGAAAAAGTATTTTGAAAACTAATGGTAAGGGTGAAAAAAATTAAGAGGGTAAGGAAAGGTTTTTTCATCTTCGTTGCAATTAAAGAACTTAATAGAAGTAAGTTAATTTACTATTAATGAGATTTAATTGCAACGATTATGTGATGAATTTTATTTATCGAATATTAGCAGCATCGGATTAAGCGGTACATTTATTTCGTATTTATCAACTGTTCCTTTTATCGGTCCTCTTTCAGTTACATAAGGAAGCTTAAGCTTTGTATTGGGTACTTCCCTGTAATCAGAATAATTCAGGATAATTTGGTTGCCTTTGCTTGTCATAACTTCAGCCTTCATCAAGTAAAAAGTATCCTTAGCAAAATATTTGAAATTTTTTGTATCGCCGCGTGTGAATTTAACTTTATAACAATCAATCCCATCGATATTTTCTTCTCCGATAAGTTCAGTTTTAATTCCTCTTTTTTCCATATCAGTCAGATAAAAATACGTACCATCCTCGATTGTTGTTTTCAGTTTTTCTAATTGCTCAGCAGTAGCATCTTCTTTCACTCCGTTCTGCTTCATCCATCCGCTCTTCATATCGAAGTAGCTTATTACGTCAAATCCTTCACCGCTTACATGAGCGTACTGATATTTTTCTTCAGCATCTTCGTATGCGAGCATTTCAGCCACCTGCCCCATTACAGTAGCTTTGCCTGTTAAAGTTATCTGCTTCATTTTCTTTAATTCATCTACTCCACCAATTGCAGTAATGTATTTCTGAACAATTTCATCTGAAGTAAGTGTCTGCGCAAAAGATGCTGAGACAGAGAGAATTAAAAAAGAAATGATAATGTAAATTTTTTTCATGATAGAGTATGTTATAATATTTAACTTCTTTACTTAGACTCAAAAATATGAAATAGGTTTCAATTTATAGCTGACTAATTGAGTTTATTTTACAATTATAAAGGATTATCTTTGAGCTAGTCGAGTTACTTCATTTTGAACTATAAATACACTTATCAATATAGAAAATGAGCAATATAGAACCTAAAAAAAGTGCATCCAAAGCTGAGTGGAACGAAACAGCTAAGGCAATGAAAACAAACGGTATGAAATTCACTTCCCTTTCAGGCAGAGAACTTGATATCGCATACACCCCAGAAGATACCCAATCAGAAAAATATTATAACGATTTAGGATACCCGGGCGAATTTCCTTACACAAGAGGCATTCACCACAATATGTACAGAGGAAAGCTATGGACGATGAGGCAGTTTGCAGGCTTCGGAACGCCTGAAGATACAAATCAGCGTTTCAAATATTTGCTTGAGCACGGACAGACAGGTTTATCAACAGCATTCGATATGCCTACACTTATGGGTTGGGATGCAGACGCTCCTGTATCTGAAGGTGAAGTTGGTATCTGCGGAGTATCGGTTTCTTCATTAGCTGATATGGAAAGATTGTTCGATGGCATTCCGCTCGATAAAGTTTCTACATCTATGACTATTAACTCGCCTTGCATAATGGCTTACGCTTTTTATTTAGCGGTAGCAGAAAAGCAGGGAGTGCCTTTCAATAAATTAAGAGGTACACTACAGAACGACATTTTAAAAGAATACATAGCGCAGAAAGAATATATTTATCCTCCGAAGGAATCGATGAGAATTATTACCGACATGATGGAATATTCTATGACGGAAGTTCCACAGTTCAATCCTGTTTCGGTTAGCGGTTATCACATTAGAGAAGCCGGTTCGACAGCAGCACAGGAACTTGCGTTCACACTTGCAGACGGATTTGAATATGTAGAGCATTGCATTGCGCGCGGTATGGATGTAGATGCATTCGCTCCGAGAATTTCTCACTTCTTTAATTCACACCTTGATTTCTTTGAAGAGATTGCAAAGTTCAGAGCAGCAAGAAGAATTTATGCAAAGAGAATGAAGAATAAATACGGTGCGAAGAATCCGAAATCATGGATACTGAGATTCCACACACAAACAGCTGGATGCTCGCTAACAGCGCAGCAGCCAGAAAATAATATTGTGAGAACTGCAATCGAAGCTTTAGCAGCAGTGCTTGGCGGAACACAGTCACTGCACACAAATTCAATGGATGAAACATTAGCTCTTCCATCGGATAAAGCAGTGAAGATTGCTTTGAGAACTCAGCAAATAATTGCGCACGAACACGGAGTAATAAACGTTGCCGATCCACTTGGCGGAAGCTATTACATAGAAAAATTAACAGATGACATCGAAGCAGAAGCAAACAGATACTTTGATTTAATCGAAGCGCAGGGCGGAGTAATTCCTTGCATAGAGAACGGTTTCTTCCAGAGAGAAATTGCTGACGCAGCATACAGATACCAGATTGAATTAGACAAGAAAGAAAAAATTGTAGTCGGCATGAATGATTTCATTGAAGAGAACGAAAAGATTGATATTCCGATTTTGCAAATCTCAAAAGAAGTTGAAGAAATGCAGGTAAGGAAACTGAAAGAATTAAAAGCTTCAAGAAATGCAGAAGACGTGAAAAATTCAATTGCAGAATTGAAGAAGTCAGCACAAGACGGCACGAATTTAATGCCTCGTGTACTTGACTGCGCAAGAAAATATGTAACGCTTGGCGAAATGTGCGGAGAGCTGAAAGAAGTATTCGGCGTATATGAAGAGACAGCAGTGTTTTAATTTTTAAAATTGAAATGTTATGAGCATAGCAGAGTTAAAAAAAGAAATTTGTAAATTTGTGGAAGCATCACAAGATGAGGAAAAGCTCGAATTTTTTTATGAGTCTTTCAAACTTGATTCCGAAACTGATATCTGGGATGAGCTTACAGAACAGCAAAAAAAGAAT
>JBBRMY010000133.1:0-6728 GCA_038230595.1 Ignavibacteria bacterium | reverse complement strand
ATAAAAAGTTATGGCAGATTCAATTTTAGATCCATTTGAAGGAGTTTCATTAGATGATTGGGCAAAAATTAATGCTCAAATGGTTTCCGGAACACCGTTGGAAGAAGCAATAAAAGCTATAGGTATTGATCAGCCTAAATGGGACAGAGTAAACTCTGAATGGCTCACAAGAATGAGTGCTGACCGCTCATTTGTTATTTCAACAAAATATGCTGCAGCATTTAATTCAACAGCTACCGGAAATCTGGGAGCAGGAGCAGGCATTTCTTCAGCATCATATCCTTTTGAAAAATATGTTGAGTCAATGATAGCACAGGATGTTTTAGGAAAGCAGGGAAGAGATGCACAGGATGTTCTGAAAGATTTTGGTATGACTGTTGCGGATTATTCAAACTTAAGTGCATACTGGTCTGGGAAAATGATGTCAGACTATTCATTGGCAGCAAAGTATGCCACGCTTGATGCAGAGTATAGAAAAAAATATGAAAGCATGAAGAGTGATTCATCAAGTGATATCGATTTTTAATGGATGCTGCAAAAGAATTTACAGATAAAATTGATTCTGCCTGGCAGTCTGCATATCATTCGGAAAAAGGAGGCGGTGCCGACTGGAAAAATATTATGGATAAATATGAAGCTGACTCGCTAACACCGGAAGAAAAAGCAAAGATTTCTTCCGGTGAAATGAAGATAACTAAAGGAGCATATCCTATAGAGCTTAGAAGAGTTTATGAAAAGATAATTTCAGCAAACAAAACTAAGTTGGCGGCATTATCCGGAGAAGAAAAAGAAGATCTTAACACTGTTTTAAATTCGTTTAATACGGATAAGAAAGTTCTGGAATATTATTCAAAGATAAAGCCGTTTTCAGGTATAGGTGATATCTTTAAGAACTCTGCCATTGGAACTGAGAAATATTCTTCCGGTTTAAAAGCTGAAAAGCAATTTACAATAAAGTGTAAAAACTGCGGAGCTCCCCGTCTTGAAGAAGAGCAGAATAATGAGTGTGCATTCTGCGGTTCAAAACTATTCGAAAATGCTAAATAATTAATATTGGGTGCGGAAGAAAAAACTGCTTTAATGCAGAGGCTGGATATATTTCTTGGAAAGCTGAAATTGCGTTACCATGAAATTATTGAAAGCGCAAAGCAGCCGCTGGAAGAAACGATCGAAAGTTTATCGTTTGACACGATAATTCTAATTAATATTTTTACAGCACTTCGTGATCAGACCGTGACACAGCTTGGAGAGAAAGCTGAGTCAGGTTTTTCGAAAATGAGCCAGCAGTTCTATAAGCTTGGATTTTCAGGAGCTGAAGAAAGAGATGCGATGACGAAAATGAGACAACTTAAAACATATCTTGAAATTGAATTCACATCCTTTGAAACAGAAACATATGTTAAGGCAGCGCAAAAAATATTAAGCAATGTTAAAGAGCATGTGAATGAAAAAAAACTCCATAGATGCACGCAATGCGGAGCAGAGCTGCCAATAAATATTTATTCTTTTATGTCCTTAAATATTAAGTGCGAGAGCTGCGGTTCAATAAATACATATATTCCTGATGACAGGGTCAGAGCTCTTGAATATTATGTTTTAAATTATTTTGCTGCGGAAAAAGCGCTTCCTCTGAAGCTTGCAGCTATAAAAGAAGGAAGATCCGGCAAGGAATACTGGAAAGATTATTTTGAATATATGATGGAGAAGATTCCTGAAAAAAAAGATCAATATGAAAGAACTATGAATGCCAGATTGCATGACCGATTCTTGTAAAGATTCCTACCTTACTTTAAAAACCCCATCTGAATTTGAGATAAAAATTGAAAGATCTAAATTCATAGCAAGTGCATTCCCGTTTGAAAATGCTGAAATGCTTCGTGATACTTTAAAAAAAGTTAAAGAAAAATATTACGATGCATCTCATCATCCATATGGATATAAGATCGGAACAGATGAAAGTAACTTCAGGTATTCTGATGATGGTGAACCTTCAGGGTCTTCAGGTAAACCGGTATTTGATTCAATTACAAAGCACAATTTATCAGACGTTATTGTAATCGTAACAAGATATTTTGGAGGAATAAAATTAGGAGTTGGAGGATTAAAGCGGGCTTATTTTGAAGCGACAGATCATTGTCTGGAGCAGGCTGAAAAGACAGAGAAAATTAATTATTCTTTTCTTACTCTATACTTCGATTACAAGTATATGAACAATGTTATCAGAATGCTGAATGCGGTTGAAGGAAGTATTACAGATAACAGGTCAGGGGAAGAAGTTGTTCTGGATTGCAAGATTCGACTTTCAAAAGTTGAAGATTTCAATGAAAATTTTGAACAGATAACATTTGGAGCCGGCAGGATTATTTTATAACACAAAGAAAGATTACTTTTCGTTCCGAATCTTTTGAGTAGTAAACAAGCCGGATGGAAAAGCGAACTTACAGGAAAAATAACCTAACAGGTCAGAATTAATTTGTTCATTTTACCTCTTAAACGGCTCGGCTCTGTCTTTAAAATCCGGCCTGTAATAATGTTCAGATTCGAACTCCTGAACAAAGCCATTTTCTAATCCAAGTTCTTCCATCCAGTTCATAACTTTATCATATTCGCGTTCGCGTATATTTCTTGAAAGAAGATCAATCTCAAGAGCTTTGTGTGTAGGATAATACTGCGACATAACAGATAAGTTGATATTCTTATCCATCTCAGATAAATATTTTAAAGTATCATAGCTGCCTGCCATTTCATTCGGCAATATTAAATGACGCACTAATAATCCGCGCTTCAACAATCCATTCTCAATGATCAGTTCGCTTCCTGTCTGCCTGTACATTTCTCTTATAGCTGCCTGCGCATGATCGGCATAATTTTTTACTTTTGAGTATTTGTAACCAGTTTCATTTTCTGAATATTTAATATCAGGAAGATATATATCAATAATTCCATCGAGCAATTTTAAAACTTCAAGTGAGTCATATGAATTTGTATTATACACTAACGGGATATTCAACCCTTTTGGAATTGCGATCAGCAATGCAAGAACTATCTGAGGAACAAAGTGTGTCGGTGATACAAGTCCGATTGCATTCACTTTCTTGTTTTGAAGTTCAAGCATAATATCAGCCAGTCTTTCAATGCTTACTTCATTTTTTATTTCAAGCTTATGGTTTTGGGAAATTTCATAGTTCTGGCAATAAACGCATCTGAGATTACAATTGCCGAAAAAGATATTCCCGCAGCCGTTCTCATTATTATTCTTCCTGGAGCCGACGATTAACGGCTCTTCACCATAATGAATGCAATAAGAAGAAACAACAGGTAGGTATCCTGAATAACATGCAGCAATCTTATTCTCAAGGCGGTTTACTTTGCAATCCTTTGGACAGATATTGCAATCTGAGAGCATAGATCTTAAGATCCCCGCTCTTTCTTGAAGCTCACCGGTTTGGAAAAGTTTTATGTATGAAGGTTCGAACATGAATTAAATTATTCATTTTGATTTTAAGATTCAGTGATAAAAGGAAACGTTTTAATCTATTTATCAGGGATCGTCTGATTTTGTGGCTGTTGATGGAAAACACCAACAGCGGTAGGGAATAAAAGTAAAGGAGGGGAGTAAACTATTACATTAAAAATTCAATCCAATATTTGTAATTTCCATCTCACCTAATTAACCAATGAAAAAATATTTACTCGTACTTATATTAATTGCAATTCCTGTATTTACATTAAAAGCGCAGATGGAAAATGTTCCGCTTTCAAATCCTGTTTATAGTTTTATAAAGGAGATGAGCGTTAAAGGTCTTATTCATTATATTGATAATGATGCAAACCTTTCCAAGGGTAGGATCGATTATTTCCTATCACAGATCGCTAAGCAGGATTCTTCATTATCAAAAGTAGAGAAAAAATTCTTAAAGAAATATCAGCTGGAATTTGAAGTAGGAGGACTTGATAATAGTAACACTGCCTCGCTATTCGGCCATGGTGAAAATTTTTCTCAAAAAGTGGATGGATTTCTTTCAAAGAAACTGAAATATCTATACTATATAGATAAGCCTGAAAATAATTTATATATAAGCGGCATAGCAACACGATTTTCTTTTTCAAGAAGCTTTAAGCCATCTGATTCTGCTTCTAACAGCTATGACGGAGGAGCAAGATTTTCCGGAACAGTTTTCAAGCATCTTGGATATTCATACAGTTTTGATAAAGGGGGATTAGGCGGAGCTGAATTTCTTCAGCTGCTTACTGCTCCTGACCTGGCACACAATTTTAAATTTAACGAAAATATAGAAAACGTAAGGAGCTTTGATTATACGGATGGGTATCTTCGTTATCAGGCGAATCCATATGAAGATATGAGAATATCCGTTCAGCTGGGAAGAGAGCAATTGAAATACGGATATGGATATGGAAAAAGTCTTGTTCTTTCAGGCTTAGGTCCAGATATGGATTTTCTGAGATTTAATTTTGATTACGATATTTTTCATTATTCATCCATCACTGCATCTACTGTAGGAAATTTTTCAAGATATAATAGAGAAGCAAACTACACAAAGTATTGGGCAGCTAATATGGCAACAATTGAAATAAAAAATCTATTTGATTTTTCACTTGAAGAGGCAATGGTTTACTCCCGTCCACTCGAGTTGGCTTATCTCAATCCGTTTATATTCTATAAGTTTGCGGAACAATCACTTCAGGACAGGGATAATGGAACACTTTCGTTCCAGCTTCAGACCCATTTCTTAAAAGATATAGAATTTCAGGGTACATTTTTTCTTGATGAAGATATTATTGGAAATCTTGGAGACTTGCAAAAAACTTCAAACAAAACAGCTTATCAGGTAGGAACATACTTGTATGAACCCTTTAAATTAAGAAATCTTTCACTTGTACTGGAATATACAAAGATACGTCCTTATGTCTATTCGCATATAGATAATAAAAATACTTACACCGCTTTTGGAACGATTCTTGGAAATCCGATTGGTCCAAATTCTGATGAAATATATACAAAGGCAAAATATAATTTCAGTGAATGGGTGAATGGTTTATTGGAATATCAATTCATAAGAAAAGGAAATAATATAACTGATGCCCAGGGAAATTTGATCAGAAATGTTGGAGGCGATGTGCAAGTTCCATATAGAGGAGAGCTGCTTGATGCTGACCATGCTTATTTCTTAGACGGCAACAGGGTAAATACTCAGATAGTAACACTAGGAATGAATGTTGAATTGATCAGGGATATTATTTTTGAGTTCAAATATATCTATAGACTGGATAATAATGTTACAAACGGGACTAAAAACGATGTTTCTTTTGGATTTTTCAGAATGAACTGGGATTATTAATTTTATAAGTAACCTGACAGGGGATATAACCTGTCAGGTTTAATCTTCTATTCAACCTCTACTTTTAAATCCGTATAAAACCACTTCTAATAATCTTGACTATCCGCTGCAAATTTCGTATTTTTATTATTGTCTAAAATTTCAAGAAAGGTAAATCTCTAAAAAGTGCCTACAATCAACCAATTAATACGTAAAGGTAGAAAGCAGATCGAGTTTAAGTCTAAAGCTCCTGCTATGGATAGCTGCCCGCAAAAAAGAGGCGTATGTACAAGAGTATATACATCCACCCCGAAAAAACCAAACTCCGCACTAAGAAAAGTTGCAAGAGTACGTCTTACAAATGGAATAGAAGTAACAGCTTATATTCCGGGTGAAGGACATAATCTTCAGGAACACTCGATTGTTCTGATAAGAGGAGGAAGAGTTAAGGATCTGCCTGGAGTACGATATCATATAATACGTGGTGCGATGGATACAGCCGGAGTTGCTAACAGAAAGCAAGCCAGGTCAAAATATGGCGCAAAGAAGATTGCAGCGCCAGCAGCTAAAAAATAGTTTTCCCCATAAACCGAATTATTACAATTTATATTATAAATGAGAAGAAAAAGAGCTGAGAAAAGGATCAGGATACCTGATTCAAAGTTTAATGACATTTTAGTCGGCAGATTCATTAATGCCCTTATGGAAGATGGTAAAAAACAGACTTCACAGGGAATAATGTATTCCGCATTTGATATTATTGCAGAAAAGACTAAAGGTGAGCCTTTGGATTCTTTCAGAAAAGCTATTAACAACGTTCAGCCTTCTGTTGAAGTTAAATCAAGAAGAGTCGGCGGCGCAAACTATCAGGTTCCTACAGAAGTAAGACCTGACAGAAGAATAGCTCTAGCAATAAAATGGATCTTAGCTTATGCCAGAGCAAGAAATGAAAAATCAATGGCACTTAGATTAGCAAATGAACTAATGGCAGCAGCTGTTGGCGAAGGAAGCTCAGTTAAGAAAAAAGATGATGTCCATAAAATGGCAGATGCTAACAAAGCTTTTGCTCACTTTAAGTGGTAATTCACACCTGATAGCGGGAATAAAAATTATTATGGCAACGATGCTGTTACCAATTGATTAAGATGCTTTATATTAACACGAAATTTTAAATACAAAGGAATTTAAATTACAATGGCCAGACAAGTTTCAATAGAAAAAACCAGAAATATAGGAATATCTGCTCACATTGATGCAGGTAAGACGACTACTACTGAAAGAATTTTATATTATACAGGAAAAGTTCACAGAATAGGTGAAGTGCATGAAGGTGCAGCAACTATGGACTGGATGGAACAGGAAAAAGAAAGAGGTATTACTATTACTTCT
>JBBRMY010000132.1:0-6770 GCA_038230595.1 Ignavibacteria bacterium | reverse complement strand
TCTTATTATGGAGTAAGTATGATCTTAGGACTGGTACTTGGAAATAATCCAAGCACTCTTGCTCAGATCGGAGCAAACTTATTTGTAGGTCTTGGATTTCTAGCAAACAGCAGATCAGATGAAAAAGAAGCTGATGATTTTTCTATGAAGTCTCTTGCACCGACAAAATATTATCCCGGTGCGATCATAAATTTCTTTTATAAGATCAGAGCAGAACAAAAAAGAAAAGGACAAACACCCGGCGGACTTGACAGATTATTAGCAACTCATCCGCTTCCTCAGGACAGAATAGATAATGTTAATGAAACAATGAAAAGATGGGGTGTTAAACTTGACTCCACACGAGGATTGAATACAGAAGTTTACAACGATATTAAATCGAAATTACATTAATAAAAAAAACATATAAAACGATATAATGAAAATAAAATTAATTGGGGGACTATTATCATTGTTCTTGCTTATCGCCGTACAAAGCAGCTTTGCACAGAGCTCTTTTTCCGACGATAATTACAAGTTTAAGATAAAGCTTGCTTCCGACTGGTCGAAGACAAAATCAGAGGAAACAAATAAAAAAGATGCGATCTCATATTCTTTTGATAAGAAGGATGGGAAAAATGCAATAATGGTAATAGCATTCAAGGTTGACAATATAAAAAATCTTGAAGACCTGGTTTACACTCTTGAAAAAGATGCTACTCTGAATATTCCGTCTAAATCCGGGGATTATACGGATACTGATAAGGGGACTTATGAAATAAGAAAAGCTATGTATAAGGATAACGAATTTGTAGAAAACATTTATTTTTATCGTACGAAATATACAGATAAACAAAATTATGCTTATATGCTAAGATTTATTACTTCAGCAGCTTCATATAATTCAAAGACTGAAGATGAAATAAGCAAAATTGCCAATAGCTTTACTGTGGAATAGATTTGATCTAATTTATCAAAATAAAAAAAGCCTTTGAAAATAATTCAAAGGCTTTTTTGTTTTGAAACGGAATTTCATATTTAGTTTATTCATTCAGGAACGGATTATTCCTCTTCTCTTCACCAACAGTTGTCGGCTCCATATGCCCGGGAAATAATTCGTAATCATCACCGGTCTCATCGAAAATCTTTTGTATCGAAAGCATTAGCTCATCATAATCTCCGAAAGGCAGGTCAGTTCTTCCTATAGAATTTTTAAAAATTACATCACCACAAAAGATCTTTTTGTTTTTATGGTCTATAAAACTCAGGCTTCCGGGTGAATGCCCCGGAGTGTGAAGGATCTTAAATTCTATATCTCCGATCTTTATTTTGCTCTCCTCATTAATATTCTCATCAGGTTCGCCCGGATCTTCAAGAACTACTCCATACATATTCGCTGTTTCCTCTACTTTATCAAAAAAATATTTGTCTTTATCAGAGCATAGAATCGGAACTTTGAATTCCTCTTTTGCAAACTTATTCCCAAGGATATGATCAATATGACCGTGAGTATTTATAATATATTTTATATTGATATTATTATCTGAGATCAGATATTTAATGTGCTTTTTTTCCTCAGCAGTATATGCAGCAGGATCAAAAATAACTCCTTCTTTACTTTTTTCATCAAAGTAAATGTAGCAGTTCATTGAAAATGGATTTACAGGTATTAAAAGTTCTTTCATTTACATTGATATTAGAGGCTAGAATAAATAATTTTAAAACTTCAATTTATGGATAATACTGCTAAAATTAAGATAATCGCTACAAACCGGAAAGCTAATTTTGAATACGAAATTCTTGGTAAATACGAAGCCGGTATAATGCTTACCGGTACTGAAGTTAAATCTCTTCGTGAAGGTAAGGCATCTTTAGTTGAAGCATTTGCCCGTATAAATAAGGAAGAAGCATTTCTTGTGAACATGAATATTCCGGAATACAAGTATGGGAATCTGAACAATCATGAACCGGCAAGGTCACGGAAATTACTTCTTAATAAAAAAGAGATTGAAAAGATCAAAGAAGCATTACAGGAAAAAGGATTAACCCTTGTCCCTTTGAAGATGTATTTCAAAAGCTCCCTAGTGAAAGTTGAACTTGGAGTTGCAAGGGGTAAAAAGCTTTATGATAAAAGAGAGAGTATTAAAAAAAGAGAAACTGACCGCAATTTAAAAAGGATGAAGCTGTAAATGAATTTTCCACCGGTAAAAGAACAGTTAGACCTGATAAAGCAGGGAACAGTTGAAATTATTCCTGAAGACGAGCTTGTAAAAAAGCTTGAGAGATCTTTAAAAGAAAAAAAGCCGCTTAATATTAAGCTGGGTTGTGATCCTTCTAGTCCGGATCTTCATATAGGGCATTCGGTAGTTCTGAATAAGATGAGACAGTTTCAGGAGCTTGGACATACAGGAATTCTGATCGTCGGTGATTTTACTGCAATGATAGGTGATCCGACTGGCAAGAAAAAAACAAGACCACAGCTTACTTTTGAAGAAGCAGTTGAAAATGGAAAAACTTATTTTGACCAGGCATCAAGAATAATTGATAAAACTAAATCGAAGATAGTTTATAATTCTGAATGGCTGAATAAGCTCGACCTGAAAGATACTATTAAACTTCTTTCAATGTTCACAGCTCAAAGAATTCTTGAGCGTGATGATTTTACTAACAGATTAAATGAACATACTGAGATCGGAATGCATGAGCTTCTTTATCCGATAATGCAAGGATATGATTCATATGCTATTTCAGCTGATGTTGAACTTGGCGGAACTGACCAAAAGTTTAACAACCTGGTAGGACGAGATATGCAAAAACGCTATGGCAAAGAACCACAGGTAGTTATAACAATGCCGCTGCTCGAAGGAATTGACGGAAGTGAAAAAATGAGTAAGTCACTGAATAATGCTATTGGAATTTCTGAAGACCCGAAAGATATTTTCGGAAAGACAATGAAGATACCTGACAGTCTAATATATAAATATTTCCAGCTAGCAACTGCTGTTGATCCTGTTATGCTGAAAGTCATTAAGCATGAGCTTGATGATAGTTCTAATAATCCTTCTCATACAAAGAGAAAGCTTGGGTATGAGATCGTAAAGTTATATTATGATGAAGTAACAGCAAATAAGGCAGTTGAAGAATTTGACAGCCTGTTTGTGAAAAAAGAAGTACCGGATGATATGGAAGAAATAAAATTAAAAAATGATACTAAGCTTATGAACATCATGGTAGATAATAAAATGGCAGAATCAAATGCAGCAGCCAGAAGGTTAATTGAGCAGGGAGGTGTTAGTATTAATGGAAATAAAGTGAATGATGTGAATGCAATGGTAGAAAAGAACAAGGAAAGTGTGCTTAAAGTGGGAAAAAGGAAATTTTTAAAAGTAATTTGTGATTAGTATATTTTGTAGAGACGCGATGCTCGCGTCTGAATTAAATTTGTATAAAATTCAGTTAAAAATTTTACATAAACATTACATTAAATTATAATTATTTTTAGTAAATTAGTTAATTCAATCGGGAGAGCAGAAATTGTTTAAGCCAACAAAAATATTTTTTACCAAAGGTGTCGGAAGGCATAAAGATTATCTTCAGTCATTTGAACTTGCTTTAAGACAGGCAGGGATCGAGAAATGCAATCTCGTTATGGTTTCAAGCATTTATCCTGCAGGAGTCAAAAGACTGACACCACAGCAGGGAATAGCAATGCTGGAACCCGGGAGCATTACATTTTGCGTAATGGCAAGAAATTTTACAAATGAGCCGAACAGACTTATAGCTACTTCAATCGGAGTTGCAGTTCCTTCTGATGAAAGTCAGTATGGTTATATTTCAGAACATCACCCGTTTGGTGAGCCTGAAAAAATTGCAGGTGAATATGCAGAAGATCTTGCAGCAACAATGCTTGCAACTACTCTTGGAATCGATTTCGATCCTGAAACTGCCTGGAATGAAAGAGAAAATGTTTATAAGCAGTCCGGTAAAATATTCAGAACTTTTAACGTTACACAATCAGCCGAAGGCGATAAGAGTGGTCTTTGGACTACTGTAATTTCTGCCGCTGTATTGCTTCCATAGATCGATCGAAATTTAACATTTTCAAAAAGACGGACCTAAAATCCGTCTTTTTTTATTTTTTAATTCTGCAGAATTATTGAAACCAAAACCTGTTTGCACACGTTTAATATATGAGCGGTGTAAAATAGGAAAACAACGCTAGAAAATAAAAATTGAAATTTAATCAGTTTTTATTTTATAGCGCTTTGAAGGTTCGACTCCTTCCCGCCAGATCTTAAAAAATGCTTCTGTGAAACCACGGAAGCATTTTTTTTTATAATTATGTAAAGACGCAAGATTTTGCGTCTCACAATAAGAAAGGTTGAAACCCGGGATAATATTAGTAGCAATAATAGATATTCATATTATAAAGTGATAAAACCCATTGTAATGTTAGACGCAATGAATTGCGTCTCTACAAAAATTTCTACTCCTATTTAACTTTAAAATCTATTCAGTTACTTCTATTTTAGTTTATGAGACTTGAAATAATATCTCCGATAATAATTGTTATTGCTGCAGTAATAATGATACTGCTTGAAAGATCTTTCCCTTATACCAAAGGGCAGAAGCTTTTTCGGGAAGGATTCTTCAATGATTTTGTTATGTACTCAATTGTGCAAAGTTATCTGCTTGGTCTTATTATTTTCGGATTTTTAAACTATCTCAAATTTCACACCAACCTTTATAACTACAGCGTTGTCGGAAACTGGTCCGTTTGGCTTCAGGTAATTTTCTTTGTTTTAACTCATGATTTTTATATTTACTGGTTTCACAGGTGGCAGCATAATAACTCTGTTCTTTGGAGAACGCATGAAGCGCATCACTCACCAAAGACAGTGGATTTCCTTTCCGGAGCCCGTTCGCACTCATTCGAGATTCTTATAAACCAGACAGTTGAGTTTGCACCGATAATATTGCTCGGAGCTGCACCGGAAGTTGCGATCTATAAGGGTATGATAAGCGCGATATGGGGAATGTACATTCATTCAAATATTGATGTAAGAATGGGGAAGCTTCAATTTTTTATAAATGGTCCTGAAATGCATCGTTGGCATCACTCGGATGAAGAGGGGAAAGAGTATCAGAATAATTTCGGAACAAAGCTGGCAATATGGGACTGGTTGTTCGGAACTGCTTTTTTACCTGATCCTAAAGTTCGTAAACCTTTGCGATATGGTTTGAGCGACACTCCGGATTATCCACTGACTCCGTTAGATAAAGTTGAAGATTGTCAGATCGTAAAGAAGACGGGTTATATAATTTATTTAGATATTATTCACTATATGAAGCAGCATAAGTTTGCATTCAGGAAGTTTAAGTAGGGGTATTGTGCGTTACGACGCAGGAGCGTCGTAACGAGGGGAAAGATCTAATTTTTTTCGTTCCTACGCTCCAGCGTGGGAACGTCATGTATTCTAAATATTCTTTTCAATTGCAGGGATCCCCGATAAAAGCATTCGGGGACGACAGTTTTTTTGACGACTGAATTAACTATTCCAGTAAAAAATCTGTGAAATCTTTTTTGCTTATTGTGCCGAAGTAGTTAGGTAGGTCCATTTCTTCAAGTGCCTTCAGGATTTCTTATTCTTCATACTTAACATTTTTAAACTTCTCCTCGATATCTCCAAGCTCTCCAAACGTTAAAAAATCACCGTAAAACTTTATAGATTCTATTAAACCTTTATTCACGCTTATCCTTGCATCAATTTTTCCAAAATCAAATCTCTTTTCTTTTTGAATATTGAATTCAGGTGAACGCCCGTAATTCCAGTCCCAATTCCTGTATTTTTCATTTGAAAGCTTTTCAATTCCTTCCCATTCTTCATCTGTTAGCTTATACCTTTGAATTTCATCTGAGCTGTTATAGATCTTACATAACAAGCCTTCTCTGAAATCCTCAATTGTCATATCATTTCCAAGCAATTCCTTAATATTTGCAACCCTGCTCTTTATTGATTTTATTCCCTTACTCTCGATCTTTTCCTGCTTTACATTTAATGCATCTACAACATTTTCAAGTTTTGAATCAAAAAGCAGTGTGCCATGAGAAAACATAGATCTTGTATTCGAGAACTGCGCATTTCCTGATATCTTTTTTCCGTCAACTGTAATATCATTTCTTCCGTTCAGCTCAGCATTAATTCCAAGATCATTAAGATATTCGATAACAGGCTCGGTAAATTTTTTGAAATTGTGAATACTGTCGTGTGAATACTGAGTCATAAAGCTGAAATTAAGATTTCCTTCATCATGATATACTGCACCTCCGCCGGAAATTCTTCTGACAACCGTTATATTATTTTCTTTAACATAAGGGGTGTTAATTTCTTCTATAGTATTCTGATGCTTGCCAATAATTATAGAAGGGTTGTTGATATAAAAGAGGAGATAATCCTGCATGACCATATCATTTCCCATGTAAAGATTTCTTACACAGTATTCTTCTATGGCAAGGTTTAATGTTGCGTCGGTGATGTTCTTATTGTCTATAAAAAGCATATCTAAAAAATATCTGTATAGTTTAGATCTTTTCCAAAAGTTTCTTTCAGCTTCCTTAATGACAAAAATGCAATAACTATGGTTATTATACCTAATATCAATGCGCTGTAAATAATTCCAAGTTTATTTCCTGAAACATTTAATCCGGAAAGAAATTGAAATGAAATTGTAAGTGGAATAACAGAACCTCTGACAAAATTCGGAACTGTTGTAGTTACTGTGGAGCGGAT
>JBBRMY010000131.1:0-6774 GCA_038230595.1 Ignavibacteria bacterium | reverse complement strand
TTTACATTGATGCAGGTGGTTCATTAACTATGGAAAGTGGTTCTTTTTTAAATGTTGGAAATAATTGCAATATAATTGTTGATGGTTCAAATTCTATTTTTACTATGTTGCCTGGTTCCAATATAGTCTTAGGTACAAATGCAAAAATAACAGTAAGAAATGGTGGAAGAATTAATGCACAGAATATAACCTTCAACTCAACTACTCAGCCTTCGTGGCAGGGTATTGAAATAATTAACTCAGTAAATAATTCAGACATCACCGGTTGCACTTTTAACAATGCTGCGACCTCAATAAAAATAAGTAACTCATCTATGATGAATTATTCAGGAAGTATTCAAAGCAACACATTCAATATACCAACGGGGGGATATGGAATAGTTGGTAACAATGTCTCAAATTTATATTTATCAGGTAATATATTTAATGAAGGAAGTGTTGGGTTTTATATAAGAAATACTGTTAACGGTCTATATGAAAGCGCTGGCAATTCAAATAATATTCCGGTTGAAAATATAAATGTAATTAGAAATCTATTTCATGGTCAAAATGCTTCAGTTATAATCGCAGGATTTACAAGCGCACAAACTAATATTTATGTGTCTAATAATTCATTTACCGGCATTGGATCAAATAATGGCCCATTTAATTTCTTTGGAAGGAAAGTAAACGGTATTGTTAAAAATAATTACTTTAATGATTACAATATAAATAAAAATGTATTTTTGTATCAAAGCTCTGTTCAATTTTACGGAAATACAATGAATGCGCTATAGAATAATATACAGAACAGTTACCAATCAACTTCTATACTGGCGCCAAGCATAACTGAATTTGATGAGCTTCTTTTTGAAGGTGGTGCAAATACTCTGACAACTTATAATTCAGGTTCATCAACCGAAACCGGAAATATATTTTCTGACAATACGGAAAGCCAGTTTTATTCAGATCATGGTAGAAATATTTTTGAAACTAGCTATATAGGAAGCCATTTTATGGGTTCTTTTAATTCTTCCGAAACTGAATTGTTTGCAAGGGAAAATTGTTTTTCACCGACTCCTCCAAGATGCTCTCTTTTAAATGTAAATGGCGATCCTATGACTGTAATTTGGGATCCGAACTATGCTTGCTCGCAAGGTGATATTATAGGTTATTCCGTTATTGACAGAGGAAATGGCATTTTAGATTCAATTCCTCTTAGAAGTTCTTATTCTGAACCGATTTCAATCGAAGACCGTCTTTATGGCCAACTGAATGATCATTTTGATAATGGTAATTATCTTGATGCCGTTATTACAGCAAAACATATAATAAGCGATTACCCCTCATGTCAATATTTATCTGAAGCTTTAAGCCGGATGGATAAAGCATATAATATTCTGGATACCTTCAGCAATATGCAGCAGCGGGTTATTCTCTGGGGAGATTTTAACTTGTACCTTGAAAATAAAATAGCATCAGGTAATTATGATAGCAAATTTTGTGATGCCATGTATGAAATGACATTAGAATGTCTTACAAATATGGGCGAGTTTTATGATGCAAAACTGGGATATGATATGATTGCAATGTATAATCCAAATCCGAATGAAAGGCTTTTAGCAACTTGGGATGCAGATGCATTAGAAGATTTACTTAACGGAGCGGGAGGAAATAAAGGAGGTTCAATAAATGAGAATACATATTTAAACCTTGATGATCAGGAAATTTCAAGAATTAAAGATCTCAATCAAAACAGCATTATTACTAAAAAAGAAGATCTTAAGAAGCTTGAAATGATCTCATCTTCTGAAGACATTAAACCCATTAAGGAAACAATAAAATTAATGTATCAAAAAGAAGTAAAGAGCAACGAAAGCAAGAAAGTAAATATTGTTAACGGAAGAAAGATATTACTGCCGCAACAAAAAGATTATGCGGCAATTGAAATAAAAAAACAGTCGATAAGATCTGCAAGAAAAGAAGATAAGGACAAGCTGCGAACAGAACATTTAATGCTTGTCGGTGGTCTAAAAAGTGAATCTGTAGGATCAAAAGAAAATTCTGTAGTATCAAATTTTTCTTTATCTCAGAATTTTCCTAACCCGTTCAATCCAACTACAAACATCAAATATTCTTTGCCTAAATCAGGCTTTGTTTTGATAAAGGTATATGATATGGTGGGAAGAATGGTTAAGGAATTAGTTAATGAAGTTAAGGATCAGGGTAATTATTCCGTAACATTCGATGGTGCTTCATTTGCCAGCGGTGTTTACTTCTATAGGATCGAAGCAATTAGTTTTGTTGATACCAAACGTATGGTGCTGGTGAAGTAGGGGTGGTGTAATTATTTATTTATGCAAAATCAAACCTGACAGGTTTCCCCCTGTCAGGTTACTTTTATGTTTTCGATAAAAAAAGGGACAAAGAATTAACCGACTTCTCGAATGACGGCAAGAAGTATTAATATGGTTTATGTTTTGCCAGGAATTCAAGTTTCTTTGCTACTGTTTGCGGATGACTGTCAGAAACATTAAGAATATGAAAGGCATCCTCAACAGTATAAAGCTCAGCATGCTTTACATTAGATGTTATGTAGCCGGAATGATGCAGTGTTACATCTGCATCATGCTTTCCTCTAACTATGAGCATTGGCGCAGTTATTTTTTTAAAATCAAATCCTTCAATATTTGCGCACTGATAAATATCATTTTGCAAGCCTTCAGCGCGAATGCTGATCGGGCTCATAGATCTGATCAAACCTAAAACTGCATTAAGTTTTTTCGGGCTGCTCATTATTTTATCGACTTCATCATTCAGTCTTTCATTGTCAAAATCACTTTCCATTTTTACAATAGATTTAACAACTGATGATGTTGCATATTTTGTAAAGAGATTGTACAAATAAATTGTAGGATCGTTAAATGTCAGCTTTGAAATAAATCTTTCGGATTTTTTTGCCGAGTTGATATCATATTTTTGAGAAACAGGGTTTACAAGTACAATTGCCCATACTCTGTCAGGATGTCTTATAGCGAACTGAAGCGCTACAGGAGCTCCGGTAGATGAAGCAATAAGCGCAGTTTTTGCGACCTTAAAATGATCAAGTAACGGAATAAGCGCGTCTGCCTGCTGATCAAAAGTTCTTCCTACTGTGATCGGTGTTCTGAGATATCCGGGTCGTGACCATGTTATAAATCTGAATCCTTTATAAAAAAGATCATTGAACATAGTAACAGACTGATCATATCCGCCCGGTGATTCGTGAAAGGCAGTTATAACAGGACCTGTATTTCCTTTAACTGCATATTCTATATCTCCTGCAGTGGTTCTAAGCACAGCACTGTTAGCCTGAAGATCTTTTATAAGATCCTGCTTCCAGTTAAAGTACCATGTTGAACTTTTAGAGCTATTTTCCATATACATAATAAAGAATTTAAATTATCTCAGATAAAGTAAATTTATCTTAAGCTTCTTACTTCCACCTTTGACTGTACTTCTTTTTTAGAAATTAATGCAGGCCAGTATGCTACAACATCAGAAGCTTTTGGTCTTCCACCTGCAAAGCCTGTTACTGCAGGAGGTCCGGTTAAGATCAAAGGTGCTATTTCTTTTCCGAATCTCTCAACTGAGTTTTTATCCTGTGATCTAACTGCAATTCTTAAAACTACCTCATTCTGATCATCATATTTTTTTGCGAGAGGACCGTGGCAAGCATTATAACCCTGATACTCTGTTCTGATCTCATCAAAGGTCAGTTCAAGGTTCTCTAATCTTTTTCTTAATATTCTGTCAGCTACTTCTGCTTTCTTTAAGGCATCAGGCCATGAATAAGTTAGTGCTCCTGTTGCTGCATATCCGTCAGAATATGACATTGAAACTTTATAAAATTCAGTTGCAGGAAGTCCTTTTACTCCGGATACTTTTACTTTATTTTCTCCGGCATCTTCAAGCTGAATTGACGTGAAATCAGCAATACAATCCGGAGTAATATAATCCTTTGGATCTCCGATCTCATAAACAAGCTGTTCACTTACTGTTTCAACACTTACTCTTCCGCCGGTATTTTCATGCTTTGTAATTGTGAATGTTCCGTCTGGATATGCTTCTGCAATAGGGAAACCTATCTCTGCAAGATCTATGTTTTCCCAGTCTCCGAGAAAATTTCCGCCACTCGCCTGTCCGCCGCATTCCAGTATATGTCCTGCAACTGTTCCAGCAGCCATAAGATCAAAATCATTCATATCCCAGCCAAACTCATATATCATTGGAGCAAGAGTAAGTCCTGTATCTGTTACTCTTCCCGTTATGACTATGTCTGCTCCCTGCTTTAAAGCTTCAACTACAGGTGCTGCTCCTAAATAAACATTCGCGCTTAAAATTTTTTCACGGACTTCACTTACGTTCTGCCCCGTCTCCATATTTTTTAATGCCACTCCTCTCGAAACCATTTCATCAACTTCATCCAGAATATTATCTCCGGTTACAACTCCGATCTTCAGGTCTTTTATTCCCAACTTTTTTGCGACTTCAAAAACTGCTTCCATGCATGCAACCGGATTTACTCCGCCGCCATTGGTTATAACCTTAATTCCTTTTTCTTTTATGACCGGAAGAAGCTTCTCCATTAATGGAGGTATATCCCTTGCATAACCAAACCTCGGATCCTTAAGCTTTTGCTTTTGAAGGATAGACATCGTAACTTCTGCAAGATAATCCATCATTATGTAATCTACCGGACCGCCAGTTGCTTGTTTTAAAGGAGCATCTATCAGATCACCCCAAAAACCCTGTCCGGAAGCAATTCTTATCTTATCTTTTCTTTTTATTTTAGTTTCTTCCTTATTTTTTTCCGCCATTTGTAGCTTTCAATCCCTTCTTATTGTTTAAGAATAGCAAAAATTTGTTTAAAAATAAATAAATTAAAACTATATCTGATTATTTAACTATCAGAACCTCTAAAAAACTGCAATATTGACATTAAAATATAATATTGCAGAAAAAATAAAGTCTTCCGACTATGTTTTTCTTTACACTTATAAATTTAAGCCCTGTTTGGGGTTTTATATTGATTAAAGCTTTATACAAACATTTTTTGGTTCTGTAAAAAATCTCAATGCTTCATTTCCACCTTCTCTGCCTACACCGGAATTATTCATTCCTCCAAATGGGGTGCGAAGATCCCTTTCCATCCAGCAATTTATCCAGATTATACCGGAATTCAATAGTGAGGCTACTCTGTTTGCTCTCTTAATATCCATACTCCACACAATCGATGCCAAACCATAAGATGTTGAATTTGCCATCATTAAAGCGTCTATTTCATTTTCAAAAGGAAGTATAGTAACTATGGGTCCGAAAATTTCTTCAGTGTTTGTCCTGCAATTATAAGATAAGCCTTCAATGACAGTTGGTTCAATAAAAAAGCCTTTTCCACATCGATTATTATCACTATCAGGGATAACAGATTTTCCACCACATAATATTGTACCCCCTTCGGTTTTGGCAAGCTCAATGTAAGAAAGAAGTTTTTCAAAATGCTGCTTTGAAACTATCGCTCCCATATTGGTTAAAGGATCTAATGGATCTCCGACCTTTAGTGCTTTTGTTTTTTCAACAAAATCATTTTTGAATTTTTCATAGAGCGAACTCTGCACAAATATTCTTGAACCGCAAAGACATATTTCTCCCTGATTGGTGAAAGAAGAACGGACTGTAGTTTCAAGCATATCATCGTAATCACAATCATCAAAAATTATAACGGGATTTTTTCCGCCTAGCTCGAGCGAAAGTTTTTTGAACATAGGAGCTGCAACAGAAGCTATTTGCTTTCCTGTTTCGGTACCGCCTGTAAAGGTTATAGTTTTAATTTCTGGATGAGTAACAATTGATGCACCGACTTTTGCTCCGTAACCATGAATAATATTCAGAACTCCGGGCGGTAATCCTGCTTCCCTGCAAACCTCTGAAAGTAAAAAAGCAGTGAAAGGAGTTATCTCAGAGGGCTTGGCAACTACAACATTTCCGCATGCAAGAGCAGGTGCTATCTTCCATGTAAAAAGATACAGCGGAAGATTCCATGGAGAGATCGCTCCGACAATTCCAACAGGTTGTCTCAGTGTATAGTTTAATGCTTCACTGCTTGAATGTGATTCACTTGAAAAATTAATTACTGCCGATGCAAAAAATTCGAAATTCTTTACAGCTCTGGGAATGTCCACTTTTCTTGCAAGTGTCAATGGCTTGCCGTTATCAATTGATTCTGCAAGCGCGAATTTTTCAGTTTTCTCCTCTATAAGAGAAGCGATCTTAAATAAATATTTTGATCTTTCTTCAACCAGCATTTCAGACCAGCTTTTGAAAGCAGCTTTTGCAGCTTGCACAGCTTTCTCTACATCCTGTTCATCTGAATCAGGTATAAAAGAAAATGCCTGTCCTGTTGCAGGATCAGTATTCTCAAAATATTTTCCTGACACAGGAGCTACCAGCTCTCCGTTTATATAATTGTGAAGTTTTATCATTATATTTTTAAAAAACTAAAACCAAAAATCTTATTGCTTATCTATCGATGCCCTGAAGGGGCATAATAAATCAACATAGGGCGAAGCCCTATGAAAAGACCTAAATCAATTAAGCCCTGAAAGGGCGCAATAAAAAAAACCAACACAAAACTCTTTCATCCTCACACTACTTCCAAAACTGTCCTGAATGCCATGAACTTATCTTTATACTTATCCAGATGCTTCTTCTGTAATGCTGATGCATGACTATCATTATACTTCTTATAATCCGCTT
>JBBRMY010000130.1:0-6860 GCA_038230595.1 Ignavibacteria bacterium | reverse complement strand
CGATCTTCAATGAGTCAGCTAATAGCTTCGTGTCCGGCTGCTTTTCCTGCTTGTCAGGCATGATATCGATCAATTTCGTATCTTCACCATGTATTGACGGAGCATCCATTGAAACGTGACCGCCGGAGTTCTTAAGTGTTTCCTGAACTTCGTAAACAGACATATCCAATTGCTCTGCAATTTCAAGAACGTTTGGTACTCTTTCGTTCTTCTGCTCAAGCTCACTCATTATCTTCGTGATCTTGCTCTTTTGCTGAACGATGTTCAGCGGAAGCCTTACAACTCTTGACTGCTCTGCTAATGCCTGAAGTATTGACTGCTTGATCCACCAGACCGCATAGGAGATGAACTTAAATCCCCTTGTATGATCAAACTTTTTAGCGGCTTTGATCAGTCCGACATTTCCTTCATTTATAAGATCATTCAAAGATAAACCCTGGTTCTGATACTGCTTTGCTACCGTAACAACAAATCTTAAATTAGCTTTAACTAATTTCTCAAGGGCTCTCTTATCATTTTTCTTAATTCTCTTAGCGCAATCAACTTCATCTGCAACCGAAAGAGGAGCAGTTCTGCTGATCTCTTTCAGATAAATATCAGTAGACTGATTTTCCCTACTGGTATATTGTTTTGTTAATTTCATAGTGTATTAAAAATTTGTTTTGCTGAGTCGAGTTTTAAAACTGCGGCGGAATCAATATGCTTAATTCCGGTCATTGCATAAAACTTCACATCTTTATTACTGAACGAGATCACAGGCAGCTTAGTTTCTAGGAGCAATGCTCCTATCATATATTCTCTAAGTGTAAATCCTTTAAATTCGTTCATTAACTTTCCGGCTCTTTCAGAATACTTATAAGGAATTCCGAGAACTCCTGTACCGAATAAGCTGCTTTTAATATTTGTCCTGTCTGCTTCATTTTTTGAAAGCGAGAAAAGCTCAGAAGCATTTATTACGGAAGTAAAGCAGGAAAACAAACGGTGACATTTTACAAGGATCGAATTTTCTTTTCCTTCAAGATGATATTTAAAAACATCTGTTTCGAGAAATACTTCGAAGTTAGATTTCATAATCATTTCAAAACGTTCCCACGCTGGAGCGTAGGAACGAGGAATGTTCAATTTCGAAGTCCTGCTTCACCTTTTAAGCTTTACCTGATTTTAAAGAACCAAAGGAATTTAAAAATGACGAAGTAGAATTCTTATCCAGACCCAATTTCTTTGATAAAAATTCTACTTCGCCGATATCAATATTTACGTTATTATCAGTGGTTTGATCCTGAATTACTGATTTCCTTTTATGTAGAAAAATTTCGATCTCTATTTCCTGTTCATCACAACTAATCTCTTCTGTCTTTTGTAACGGGATTCCTGCTTTCGCAGGAATGACAATAGGTTCTTTTACATCTTTGTAGAACCTGATCAAATCATCTTTGCTTATTTTCAGTTCGCCATCAGAGGTCAAAATTCCCTTAAGCTTTGCTGCCAAAATTAAGCCTCGTTACCGAAGAAATCTATTTTATCCTCTTTATGCAAAGTAACTATTGCTTTTTTTCTATCTGATCTGTGTCCTTCGAATCTGCCTTTTTTAGTCATCTGGTTCTTAACTTTGCCTTTGGAAACAGCAGTTCTTACGTTAAGCACTCTTACATTGAATTTCTTTGCAACTGCAATACCGATCTCTATCTTGTTAGAATCTTTAGCAACTTCAAAAGCATACTGATTCAGGTTTTCCTGCATCGATGTATTCTTTTCTGTTACTAAAGGCTTTATTAAAATTGTCTTCATTATAATTATGATAAACTTTTACAAATATTATTAATTGCAGATCTTTGCATAACTATCATCTTGTTATTCAAAAGGTCATAAGTAGCAGCCATATCAGAAACAAGTATATTTACTTTTGGAAGGTTTCTTCCTGATTTGTAAACGTGCTCGTTACCTGCACCTAAAAGAATAAGAGTTTTAGTTGTACCAAGATTAAGAGCTTTCAGAATACCCTGAAGATCTTTTGTCTTTGGCTTATCAAATGAAAAGTCTTCAACAACCATTATCTGATTTTCTTTAGCTTTAAGGCTCAATGCACTTTTTCTTGCAATTCTCGCAGCCTTCTTCGGAAGATTAAGCTTGTATGTATGAGGCTTAGGTCCGAAAATCTTACCACCGCCAACCATCCGCGGAGATCGGCTTGTACCCTGTCTTGCATTACCGGTACCTTTTTGCTTGAATGGCTTTTTACCACCGCCGCGTACTTCATTTCTGTTCTTAGTCTTATGAGTACCCTGTCTTTTGTTTGACAGATACATTCTGACAGCCTGGTAGATAAGATGCTGATTTGGCTCAACACCAAACACTTCATCCGGAAGACTGATAGTATCTTTCGATTCAGAACCGTCTATTTTAAATACTTTAACGTCCATTATTATTATTTATAAATTTCTATGAATCCGGTCTTAGTTCCCGGTACTGCGCCTTTGATCAGCATAAGATTTGAATCTGCAAATATCTTTATAACCTTCAGGTTTCTTACTGTAATTCTGTCTCCGCCCATTCTTCCTGCCATTCTCATTCCCTTAAAAACTCTTGAAGGATATGATGATGAACCGATGGATCCCGGAGCTCTTTCTCTGTCGGACTGTCCGTGTGTTCTCTGACCGCCGCTGAAGTTATGTCTTTTCATTACACCCTGAAAACCCTTACCCTTTGACTCGCCTGTGATCTTTACAACATCACCTTCTTTAAAAAGATCAAGCTTTATCTGTCCGCCTTCTTTAAGCTCTGCAGCAGGAAAATCTCTTACTTCTTTAATATATCTCAAAGGAGGAATGCTTAATTTCTTAAGTCTTCCCATGAAAGGCTTGTTTACAGTTTTTTCTCTTCTTTCAGAAAATCCGAGCTGAACTGCATTATATCCGTCTTTGGATTCGGTTTTTATCTGGGTTACATAACAAGGACCGGCTTCAATAACTGTACATGGAACTGCATTACCATTTTCCAGGTAATATGTAGTCATTCCGATTTTTTTTCCTAATATTCCAACCATTTTTTTAAAATATTTCTTTAAACTTTAAAATATACCCTGATTTTTCAGGGTCAATTATCTTTAACTTCATAAAATAAAATATAATCCTGCGCCTCCCTCTTTCACTGAAAAAGGAAAAGCAAATACTCATACTTACAATTACAAAGAACAATTAATTTTCATACCCAATCGGGGGATGACCCAGAGGGTACCCAGGAACGAGTAGTCTGTAAAATCTATCAGACCTTAATTTCTATATCGACACCGCCCGGAGGATCTAATTTTGTCAACGCATCAATTGTTTTGTTTGATGAATTTAAAATATCGATCAATCTTTTGTGAGCTCTTGTTTCAAATTGCTCTCTTGATTTTTTATCTACGTGAGGTGATCTCAATACAGTATAGATATTCTTCTTTGTAGGAAGCGGGATAGGACCGCTAACGATCGCACCAGTTGATTTGATCGTCTTGATGATCCTTTCTGTCCATTTGTCCAGCAAGTTATGGTCGTAAGATCTTAATTTTATTCTGATTTTTTGAGCAGCCAATTTATTTATTAAAGTTAAATATTACTAAATTTTATAAAACAAAAAAAGCGCAGGAGTTAAAGCCTGCGCTAATTAATTTATTCAACGATCTTTGTTACAACACCAGCTCCAACGGTTCTGCCACCTTCTCTGATAGCAAATTTTAATCCGTCTTCCATAGCGATAGGTGAGATAAGCTCAATTGTAAGCTTTTCTACGTTATCACCAGGCATTACCATTTGAACTGTATCAGGTAAATGTACTACACCTGTTACGTCAGTGGTTCTGAAATAGAACTGTGGTCTGTAGTTAGTTGCGAACGGAGTATGTCTTCCGCCTTCGTCCTTTGAAAGGATATAAACCTGTGCTTCGAATTTATGGTGAGGAGTAATAGAACCTGATTTAGCAAGAACCATTCCTCTTTCGATTTCATTCTTATCAACACCTCTTAAAAGAAGTCCGCAGTTATAACCTGCAACAGCAAGGTCTAACTCTTTATTGAACATTTCAGCACCGGTAACAACGGTTTTTTTCTTTGCTCCTAAGCCGATAAGCTCAACTTCTTCACCAACTTTTACCTTACCTCTTTCAATTCTGCCTGTAGCAACTGTTCCTCTACCTGTGATAGAGAAAACGTCTTCAACCGGCATAAGGAATTCTTTATCTATATCTCTCTTTGGTTCAGGAATATATCTGTCTACTTCATCCATAAGCTTCAGGATCGGAGCATATCTTTCATCATCTATCGGTGCATCTTCAACACCGGCTTCCATCGCTTTTAATGCTGAACCTCTTACGAATGGAATTTCATCACCAGGATAACCGTAGCCTGTTAAGATATCTCTTAACTCAGACTCAACAACTTCTAATAGAAGTTCTGCGTCTTCAGCAGTTTTTTCCTGTTCGAAAATTATATCAACTTTATTTAAGAATACAACGATAGCAGGAACGCCAACCTGTCTTGCTAAAAGAATGTGCTCTTTTGTCTGAGGCATAGCACCGTCAGTAGAAGCAACTACTAAAATAGCGCCGTCCATCTGAGCAGCACCTGTGATCATATTTTTGATATAATCTGCGTGACCCGGACAGTCAACGTGTGCATAGTGTCTTTTTTCTGTTTGATATTCAACGTGCGCAGTTGCGATCGTGATACCTCTTGCTTTTTCTTCCGGGGCTTTATCGATCTCGTCAAATTTCTTGATCTTACCGCCGAATTTTTTTGAAAGCGTCATTGTAATAGCGGCAGTCAATGTGGTTTTACCATGATCAACGTGTCCTATTGTACCGATATTAACGTGTGGCTTGCTAATATCAAATTTTTCTTTTGCCATTTAATTGGCCTCCTTAGATGTTTTTATTTTTTGTTATTGTGAATTAATTATACAAGCTAAATCGAGCTAAAACCTTCTTTATTCATTCCTGCATGAGAGCAGAAAATTTAAATAACAGTGGGTCAGGGAGGAATTGAACCTCCCACCTCGTGCTTATAAGGCACGCGCTCTAACCAACTGAGCTACTGACCCAGTTTTGGAAAACTTAGTTAACCAAAAAACTTTTTTGTTAACTTTCATTTTTATAGAGCGACTAATGTGTCTAATCGACGAGTTTATTCACCAAAGGTGAACTGACCCAATATTAATTAAAGAACAAAGATCTTTTTAAGCTACGGTTTCTTTACCTTTAACTTTTTCTATTATCTGATCTGAAATATTTCTTGGCGTCTCATCGTAATGAGAGAACTGCATTGAGTACATTGCTCTACCCTGCGTCATTGAACGCAATGTTGTAGAGTAGCCGAACATTTCAGATAACGGAACCAGAGACTTTATGACCTGCACTTCATTTCTTGAAGCCATTCCTTCGATACGTCCTCTTCTTGAGCTAAGATCGCCCATTACGTCACCCATATATTCATCAGGGGTAACTACTTCAACATCCATAATTGGTTCAAGCAATACAGGACTTGCCTTTCTTGCTGCTTCTTTAAAAGCCATTGAACCGGCAATCTTGAATGCCATTTCTGAAGAGTCAACATCGTGGAACGAGCCATCGATCAACTTAACCTTGATGTCTTCAACAGGATAACCTGCAAGAACACCATTTTTCATTGCCTCTATGATACCGTTTGATACGGGTTGAATATATTCTTTTGGTATTACACCACCAACTATTCCATTTATAAATACATAGCCCTTGCCTTTTTCATTCGGCTCAAGCTCTATCCATACGTGACCAAACTGTCCTCTACCGCCGGACTGCCTTACAAACTTACCTTCCTGTGTAACTTTCTTCTTGATCGTTTCCTTGTAAGCTACCTGCGGCTTACCTACATTTGCTTCTACTTTAAATTCTCTTTTTAACCTGTCAACAATAATTTCAAGGTGAAGCTCACCCATACCCGCTATAAGCGTCTGGCCGGTCTCTTCATTGCTTGAAACTCTGAATGTAGGATCTTCATCTGATAATTTAGTTAAAGATTCTCCAAGTCTGTCCTGATCGGCTTTTGTTTTTGGTTCAATAGCGATCTGAATAACAGGCTCAGGGAATGAGATCTTTTCCAATATGATCGGATCAGATTCATCACAAAGAGTATCACCTGTTTTAGTATATTTTAAACCTACAGCTGCTGCAATATCACCTGAGTAAACTTCTTTTATATCTTCTCTGGAGTTTGCATGCATCTGAAGCAATCTTGAAAATCTTTCTTTTTTACCTGAAGTTGCATTGTAAATATAACTTCCTGCATCAGCTTTTCCTGAATAAACTCTAAAGAATGTTAATTTTCCAACGAATGGATCAGTCATGATCTTAAATGCAAGTGCGCAGAACTTTTCATCATCGGCAACTCTTCTTGTAATATGATCATCTGTATGTATATGATGCCCAATGATCTCTCCAACATTGTTAGGAGCCGGAAGTAGATCAATAATATCATCTAATAAATTCTGTACGCCTTTATTTTTGAATGAAGAGCCGCAAAGAACAGGGATGATCTTAATATCGATCGTTGCCTGTCTTAAAGCTTTCATTACTTCTTCATGTGTTAATTCTTTTCCATCTAAAAACTTTTCGATAAGAGTATCGTCGAATTCAGAAACAGCTTCAAGAAGCTTATGTCTGTGCTCATTAGCAAGCTCTTTGTATGCATCAGGGATCTCTGTTACTTCAAACGTAGCTCCTAAAGATTCATCATTATACATGATAGCTTTCATATCCACTAAGTCGATAAGACCTGCAAACATTGCACCTTCGCCAACAGGGATCTGAATAGGAATTGCATTAGATTTAAGCCTATCCCTTATCATTTCAAT
>JBBRMY010000129.1:0-6912 GCA_038230595.1 Ignavibacteria bacterium | reverse complement strand
TTTATCGGATCAGAAGGCACCTTAGGATTTATAACAAAAGCCACCATCAAGCTTGCGGCACAACATCCTCCGGTGAAAGTTTTGGTGATGGCGTTGGATCAAATGTCTTCGGTGATGAAAGTATTTTCCTATTTTAAGAAAGATCTTAAAATATAATGATACACCTGAAGAGCTGATCTATCTTTCTGTTCAGGAATCAGGTCTTGATCCAAAGATCGTTTCCAGAGCCGGAGCAGTCGGACTGTGGCAATTTATGCCAAGCACAGGATTTGCTTATGGATTATATCAGGATGATAAAAGAGATGACAGAAAAGATTTTGAAAAATCAACAGAAGCTGCAACCAAATTCACAAAGGATCTTTACAGGCAGTTTGATGACTGGTACTTAGTAATGGCTGCATATAATTCCGGTCCGGGAAGAGTTGCCGGAGCAATGAGAAAATCGGGCGGCAGAGATTACTGGACAATAAGAGGATATCTTCCAACAGAAACACGAGGATATGTTCCTTCAATTTTAGCATTATCATTTATATTCAGAAATCCTTCTGAATATGGATTTAAAAACCCTGAGTATGGGAAGGCTTTAACATTTGACAGAGTAAATATCAAAGGAGACCTTAGTTTTCAAAAAATAGCTGAACTAAGCGAAACAGATATTGATGTTATAAGAGACCTTAATCCTGAACTTGCAGCAGATAATCTTCCAAATTATGATGTGCCGTATCAGTTAAGAATTCCACACAATTCATATAATACATTTGCTTCAAACTTTAAGAAATCAAACGATATTGCTTCAAAAAATTCAGTTAGCTTTGAATTTGCAGGCAATCAGACATTTGAATATAATTATGAAGTAGCAACTGTTGATTATAAGATCAAGGGATACGAGCCGGATGATAAGAGAAAAGTTGGAAGTGTATCGGGAAGAAAAAGAATAGGTCATAGACTTGAGACAGGTGAAAATCTTATGGCAGTTGCATTAAAATATTCAGTAAGACCAACTGATCTAAGGATCTGGAATAATATTTCATATGGTAAATACCCAGCACCTGGTCAGGATATGTCGATCTATCTGACCGAGCAAAGATATAATTTTATAATGGGAGTTAAAGAGCCGATAAAGACTGAAACGAAGCCCGTCGAAGTTCCAGAGACTAAAACACCCGATAAATCCCCTGTTATTCCTAATCCAAATGTTCCGCAGGATAATAATAATGATGGCAATATAAATCAAAATAATACAACTCCATCAAATAATGGTTATGTTGAAACAGTAAAGACTGCCCCTGTAAAAAAAGAAACAGTAAAAAAAGTTACGGAGAAAAAACCTGTCGAAAAGAAAAAGGCCGAAGGTAAAGTAACAGTTTATACTGTCCAATCAGGAGACTATTTAAGCACTATCGCAAAAGAATACGGAGTTACATCAGATGATCTAAAAGAATGGAATAATATTGAAGGTGATAAAATTCTTATTGGGCAAAAGCTGAAAATTTATTCTGATAATGCTCCTGAAGAAGAAGTTGTACAGAAAAAAGAGAAGACAGCAGGTGGAAAGACTTATAAGGTAAAGTCCGGTGATAATCTTACAATGATAGCAGATAAATATGGAGTCACAGTTGCTCAGCTTCGCGACTGGAATGATCTTGAGAGTGATGTACTTTGGGTTGATCAGAACTTAGTTGTTAAAGGCGGTAAAGAAGTAACTACTACTAAAGAAAAAACTACAACAAAGAAAAAAAAGAAAACATATACAGTTATTAAAGGCGACAGGCTTTCAGATATTGCGGAAGATAATGGGATCACTTTGAAGGAAATTAAAGAATGGAACGGACTTAATAAAAATGGAGATATTATGATTGGACAGGTATTAAAGCTTTATGATACAGAAGAAGATGCCTCACCAAAAGTAAAGACTAAAGAAAAAACAAAAGAGACACCGAAAGTCGCTCCAAAAGTAAGACATAAGAAGCAGTATTAGATTATAGTACCCCTCAAAAAAGGAATAACAAAAAAGGTTTTCATCGCAAGGTGAAAACCTTTTTTGTTACAATATATTTTGATCACTTTTTTGCAAACCCGTATAGCTTCATTTCAAAAGTAGCATTTTTTTAGTTTCTACAAAATCACCCGAATGTAGTGTGTAAAAATAAATTCCTGAAGATAATGAAGATCCGTTGAAGCTGATGGAATAGTTGCCCGGATTTAAATTATCATTTACCAATGACACTGCTTCCCTGCCGTTCAGGCTGTAAACTTTCAATGTTGTAAATCCGGAACCCTGTATTGCAAAATTAATTCGTGTTTCAGGATTAAATGGGTTCGGGAAATTCTGAGATAAAGAAAATCTGTCCGGTAATATACCCTGCTCTAAAGTAATACCTGTAGTGCCGCCTGATGTAGTTTTTACAATTGAACCATTCCATCCAACAGCTATACCTGTTAAAGAGTCTGAGAAACAAAAATCAGTTGTATAATCAGTCGACTGATTGTTTTGCAATGTCCAGTTGTTACCTCCATCATACGATCTTAAAATTGTACCGCCATTTCCCACGACAAATAAAATTAAGCCTGTTCAAATAATGTGGGATTGTAAAATTGGCTGAAGGGAAATTGAGCTTTACTGACCATGTACTTCCACCATCTGTAGTGATAAGAATTTTACCGTCTGTATAGCTTGCGCTCCCACCAGTAATAACTCCATTATTTGCATCAAAAAATTCCATCCCATAAAAAGTGACACCGGAAGTACCGGTATTTTTGGGAGTCCAGGTAGTACCACCGTTAGTTGTTTTTATCAAAGTGCTGTTATATCCTGCTGCATATCCTGTAGTCATATCGGGAAAGCTTATTCCAGTTAGTAGCTGGGCAGTACCCGTAGATAATAGATCCCAATTTGCCCCGGCATTTGTTGTTTTGTATACTAATCCATTTTCACCGGTAACAAATCCTGTGTTTGTCACATCGCCTGCAATTTTTATAAATCGTATTGTTGCCAAGTTTAAAGAAGTACCCATTGATATCGAATTCCATGTAGAACCTCCGTCAGTTGTTCTAATCAGCAGACCCTGCTCACCAATTATAATTCCTATATTATTATTTAAAAAGAATACTTTATGAAAATTTGTGCTAATACCAGTTGAAGAAAGCTGCCATACAATTCCACCATTTGTAGTTGTTCTCATCAAACCATTGAAACCAACTGCTATAGCCCGGCTTTGGTCGAACATATAAACTCCACTGAATTTATTTGTTGTATTGGAATTTTGGCGAAGCCATCCATAATCTGAATATGCAGGAATGGAAACTGCTAATAGTAAAATTATAATAATAGTTTTCATTATCTTACCTTTAATTGAACGATGAATGAATTTATCATATAAAATTTAATAAATCAATAGTATACATAAAATAAATCTTAAAATTATTCGAAGAAAACAAATAAAAAAAGGTTTTCATCGTGAGATGAAAACCTTTTTTGTTTTAGAACTTGACCTGACAGGTTTTCAATCCTGTCAGGTTGCATATGTTTATATTCAATTATCGTAATAGTAACTCAGGTCGCAATATTTATCGCTGCTCATTTGAAAGTAATGAAGGCTCACTCTTACATTTCCGCTTTGCCAGTCACGGTTTAATTCTGTTTTATTTCCGTATGAATAATCATGAGTGTTAACCATACTGCCATATTTTGAATTAAGATCTGTAACCCATTTATCAAATACATCTTTGGCTTTATCTGAAGAAGAGCGTGAAAGATTGAACTGTATCTTTCTTAGTTTATTTCTGTCAGTATAAAAAGTTACATTGCAATCGTTACCGCTTAATGAATATGAAGGTATCTGGTATTTAACTCTCTGATTATCACGGTTATTGTTATTATCATCATCATTGTCATTATCGTTGTCTCTATCGTTATCATTGTCATTGTTCTTATCGTAACCCTTATACTGCGCAATCCCCTGATCTTTAAAAGCAGTCAGCAGATCATTGGTTGACATTCCGAGCTTTGCTTTGTTCAGTATATCATCCTGTGAATAAGCAGAACCACATAAAATAAAAAGTAATAAAACAGCAAAGGAATATTTCAGAATATATTTCATAGATATATTAGTTTAATTTATAAAAAGAATATTTTAAATCCGGGATAATTCAATTAATATTAATACAAGTTTATTTATTCAAAAGCTTTTTCGATACTGAAATTACATTCTCAGTAGTGAAGCCAAACCTTTTAAATAATAATTCAGCAGGAGCTGATTCTCCGAAATGATCTATTGAGATGCATTCCCCTTCATCTCCAACATATTTTGTCCAGCCGACTGATGTTGCTGCTTCTATTGAAATTCTTTTCTTAACATCTTTAGGGAAAACAGAATTTTTATATTCCTGAGATTGCTTCTCGAATAATTCCCATGATGGCATACTTACAACAGAAGCTTTAATTCCCTCTTTACCTAATTCCTCAGATGCTTTTACTGCAAGCTGTAATTCAGAACCGGTAGCTATTAAAATTATCTCGGCCTTTCCTTCTATTTTATTTAAAGTATAAGCACCTTTCAATAAATTCTCTGCTGAAGAATATTTTGTCTGATCTATAACAGGTACTTTTTGACGGGTAAGTACAATGCAAACCGGACCTGTTGTATGCTCGATGGCTGTCTGCCAGGCATACGATGTTTCATTTGCGTCTGCCGGACGAATAACTGTAACATTTGGAGTAGCTCTCAATGCTAATAGCTGTTCGATGGGCTGGTGAGTTGTACCATCTTCACCCAATCCAATGCTATCATGTGTAAAAACAAATATTGATCTAAGCTTCATTATGCCTGCGAGACGAATTGCAGGCTTCATATAATCAGAAAAGATGAGGAACGTCGCACCGAATGCAATAATACCTTTTGTGAGGTTCATGCCATTAAGTTGAGCTCCCATTGAATGTTCACGAACTCCAAAATGAAAATTCCTGCCTGCGTAATTTTCCGGACTGTATGATCCGGCATCATTAATTGTCGTATCAGTTGACGGTGCAAGATCTGCCGAGCCGCCGATAAACAATGGCAGATGAGGAGCAATTGCATTAATTACTTTAGCAGAGGCTTTTCTTGTCTCAATCCCCTTTTCATTTCCTTTTTCTGAAGGATCAAATTTTGGAAGTATTTTATTCCAGTTAAGATCCGGCTTACCTGAAGAATTTTTTTCATATTCATCAGCAAGGTCTGGAAATTCTTTTTTATACCGAGAATATAGATCATTCCACTCACTTTCAGCTTTTTTATTTTTTTCTACTCTTTTTTTATAAAAGTCATAAACTTCATCCGGAGCAAAAAAGAATTTTTCAGGATCAACGCCATAAGCTTCTTTTGTTAACTTAACTTCTTCAGGTCCGAGAGGTGATCCGTGCGCTCCGGCTGTATCCACTTTGTTCGGACTGCCAAAGGCAATGTGAGTTCTTACTCTTATTAGGGACGGCTTATCCGTTACTTCAATAGCTTTTTTAACAGCTTCTGATAAAGCTGCGACATCATTTCCATCTTCAACATACTGAACATGCCATCCGTAAGATTCAAAACGCTTTGTAGTATCGTCAGTAAAAGTTATTTCTGTTTTTCCTTCTATAGAAATATGATTATCATCATAGAAATAAATAATATTCCCAAGCTTCAGATGACCTGCAAAAGAGGCAGACTCTGCAGAGATACCTTCCATAAGATCACCGTCACTGCAGATACCAAATATTCTGTAATTAAATATTTCATAACCCGGCTTATTATATTTTGCAGCAAGATATTTCTGAGCAACCGCAAATCCCACACCGTTAACGAATCCCTGCCCTAGCGGTCCGGTAGTTGTTTCGATTCCCGGAGTTAGACCATATTCCGGATGCCCGGGTGTTATACTGTCAAGCTGTCGGAAATTTTTCAGATCATCCATTGAGATCTTATATCCTGTAAGATGCAGAATACTGTAAAGAAGCATACAGCCATGACCGGCAGAAAGAACAAACCTGTCGCGGTTAATCCATTCAGTGTTTTCAGGATCGTAATTCATAAATTCTGACCAGAGTACATGCGCCATTGGAGCTGCATCCATAGGCATTCCCGGATGTCCGGAATTTGCTTTCTGAACTGCATCAATAGAAAGTGTTCTGATAGTGTTAATGCAAAGCTGATCGATATTTTTTTCTGCCATGATATTATAAATTCAAATTAAATTCAGATAATATTTTTAGAGTGCTTTGATAATCGGTATGGTGTATTGCATTAATGCCCGCTTTACTTGCAATTTCAACAAAGAGCATTCTGTCATCAATGTAAACAACTTCATTAGGCGGACAATGCATAATATCCAGAGCCATTTTAAAAATATCCATATCAGGCTTGCGAAGATGTACATAAGAAGATGAAATAAAAGCATCAATAAATAATCCAAGTCCGAACTTTTTTATTCTGTAAGTATTAAGCTCCTTGCCTTCGTTGCTTACAACAGCAGTTTTGAGCGAATACTTTTGCTTAAGCCGGGACACCATTTCAAGCATATCATCAAATGGCTTTGACTGCTCAAACATAAATTCCTTAAACTCTTTTTTTGAGAATTCCCTGCTTTTAAAGAAAAACGTTTTATCAAGATATTCATCTAAAGATGTTTTACCCAGCTCATAAGTATCAAAAGATAAATGATGCCTCTCAAATATTTCGTCTTTCTCACTCTGAAGTCCATATTTTTCAACTGCCTTATTTCGTGACGCTGTATCCCAGCCATTTGTAAGTAAAACTCCACCGATATCAGTGAACAGAGCTTTTATTTTTGTCATATTTATAAAATTTAGTAAATCATCTAACATTTCAAGCGGCTGTTGGTGTTGTTCCGATCAATCGGAACTAAAACATTAACAGCGGCAATACTTTTTATTTG
>JBBRMY010000128.1:0-6988 GCA_038230595.1 Ignavibacteria bacterium | reverse complement strand
TGAGAGTCGGAGTGAATTCTATTGATAATATAAAGAATAAAGATTCATATTTCCTGAACGTTAAAAGAAACTTTAACTGGATAAATGAAAAAGTTCATCAATCAGAAAGAAGCCTTCAGCTTGCAGCTCAGCTTTTTGATAAGATACGTGAAAATAAATATTCATCCCGAATAAAAATTTCTTTTGAGAAGGAAGATGAAAAGTTTACGCAGGATTTTTTAGAACCGTTAAGAAAAAACGAAGCAAAAATAATCGGAATACATCCCGGAGCAGGAAAAACTGAAAATATATGGAGTCCGGTAAAATTTGTGAAGGTGCTTGATACGCTAAATAAAGTAAATAAAATTTCAGTTGTAATAACCTGCGGTGTGATGGATGAAGAGACCGTTAATAAAATAACCGCTGAACTTAAAAAGCTCAGAATCCCTTTTCTCATAGCAAAAGAATTTAAGCTTAATCATCTTGCAGCATTACTTGATCAGGTTGATCTGTATATTACGAACGATACAGGTCCCATGCATATTGCCGGAGCTTCAGAAATAAATCAGATCTCATTATTTGGTCCTACTCAATCGTGGGAGTGGGGACCTACCGGAAAAAATAAAATTAATATTCAATCGAAGTCAAAAAATATTAACGATATTTCTGTTGAAGAAGTTTTAAAACACATTCCCTAAAATACGAATTCTTACCAAAATTCCACTTTTAACCTTCATAGTTTTACAACTATACTTAAGCTTTTTTATAGTAATGTAACTTATCTTTTTCAAATTTCATAAATCATAAAATTTTAAGTTGTTAAATTTCAATTATTAAGATGTAATATCTTTTCAAAAAACCTTGTGCTGAAGTTAAATCAATATAAATTTACCTCGTAAAAATCTCTCATTAGCAGTTCATTCACTACAAAAACAGTCATGATTTACAATTAAAACCTTATATTAACAGTAATATAGGGATTCAAAAAAATTTAAGGTATATTCCCCTTTAAAATCAATTAAAACATTACTTTAATAGCGTATAGTTAGGCATGTTTAGTGCTTTATAAGAATGCATTAACTAAACATTTTATCCCAAAATGAAAAAATTAATCTTCTGTGCTATTTTATTTTCTATTTTCAATTTCAGCAATAAAGGATTCGCTGACAACGGATGTTCAGTAATGAATCTGACAACTATTGGCGAAGGTACTTACAATCTTGTGATCACAAATCCATACTCGCATTCTCCTGAAACGGTTTTTGCAGGTGCAGTAAATGCTTTAGTGGATGGCAATTCAGGAAAAGTTTATTGTATAGATCTTGATCACAATGTAAACGTTCCTTCTCCTCCTTTTAACGACTCAGGATTTGCAAATCCTTCAGTCAGTTATATTACAATGCATTATTTTCCATATATACCATTTCCATACGCCGGAGCTATGGCAGATATTAACCGTGAAGCTGCTGCAATACAATTAGCCATCTGGCATTTTACGGATAATGTGGATCCTTTGACTTTAGTGGGTAATACTGATATACGTGACAGAACAGTTCAGATAATTGCAGAAGTAAGCCTTCATGCAGGAGTTTTTCAGCCCTTTAGACCATTGCAGATCATTGGAGTCAGCCTGGTAAATAACTGCAATGTAAAAGATACTATCAAAGGAAGAGTAGTAGATGCGCTTGGAAACGGAGTAAGCGGAAAAACTTTATCTGTCAGCGTTTCCGCAGGTGGTGCGATATCTGCACCAATAGTTACAACAGGAGCGGGGGGGTATACTCCGAACATAGTTGTTACTAAAGGAGGACCAAATACAACAGTAACTTTAAGCGGTTCAGTTACATTTCCTCCAGGATACAGGTTTCAGGCAGTTGTTGATCCGTTAACCACACAGCACATGGTTTTAGTTACTGAAACTGTGGGATGCTCAAGGTCACGCATTACACTTCATTGCGATACTACAAGCAGCGTTGGCAGTGCCGGTGTTGAGACAAACTACAACATGGCTGAAGCTCTTTTTAAAAGACATAGCTTAATTGAAGCTGGGGAAACAACTCCCTTAATTTCTAACAATGGCGGAACAATGGCACCGGGATATACTCTTACGCAGCTTGCTCCGAATCCGGGACCATTTAATTCACAGAGAATAGAAAACACACCCTTTGATATTTTAGGAATTTCAAATGCCACTTCAGCATTTGGAGCAGATTACAAAATCGGAGCAACAAGAATAGGAGAAATATTTTCAACAACAACAAACGCTCCTGAAATATACAGTCACTCAAAGCCGGCATGTGACAGACTTGCAAAACTTAATCTTAATATGCTTGAGATTACTTACATTGACGGACATCAGTTTTATCTGGCAGAGCTTTTCAATCCAGCAAAAAATTATACTGATTACACAGTAATTTTCAGTGTATATGAAAATACTACCGGCTTTACAGTTGACAACAAATGGACGATTGCAGAATATGTTGTTCCGGCAGGAACAGTTGGTGTTTATAATTACCAGATCTGGGCTGCAAGCCCTGAAGCAGCAATAGAACTTACAAGATCTGTTCTTGGAAAGTTCGAAGGCTTCAAGCCGGTAACTTATTCAAATGTTGAGCTGAAAAATCCAAATGTTTTCATTAAATCTGCATCATATACAAATGACGGCAAAATAAGATTAACTGTAAAAAACGGATTCAGCTCAACGCAAAATGTACCATTCACTTTCAAATATACTCCTCAGGTTGGAGCACCTGAGCAAAGTGTAACACAAAATATTTCTGCAGCATTCGGAGAAACAAGTATAACTCTGAATATCGGATTTCTTTCAAGCTCACAGGTAACAATGGTGCAGGGTAATGGCTTTAAAGATCAGGTTTTCATAGGAGGCGGAGTTTACGGATCTTATGCAGGACCAACATCAAGAATTGATCTTTTCCAGAACCTGATAACAACTAATCCAACACTTGGAGCAAATTCATTTGTATTCCCGGGCGGCATAAGAATGAAAGGATTGCTCGGAGATAAAGTTTATATAGGAAGAACTCTAGATGGATCAGCCGAACCTGTTGACTTAAGAAGCTTTATAAAGTTAAGATTTGAAGTAATGGGCTCAGGAACAATGAGTGTAGTTCTTAATGCAAAATTAAACGGAGTAAGCCAATATCCGATCGTTACTTTCCCAATGACATCAACAATGACACTTAAGGAAATTCCTTTAACAAGCTTCCAAGTTGGTGGACAACCTGTAGATCTTAGTAACATTTCTGCTATATATTATCAGATGGATAAAGGTTTTAATCCTTCAATCTCCAACTATGATTACACAGTTCAGAATGCAGGAATAATAAGGAATCCATTAGGAATCGGAACTGATCCGCTTGGTGTAAATTCATACAAGCTAACTCAGAATTATCCGAACCCTTTCAATCCTGTGACAAGAATTAATTTTTCAATTCCTCAATCCGGTTTGGTTACACTTAGAGTATTTGACAATCTTGGAAGAGAAGTTAAAACTCTTGTTAATGAAATTAAGAGTCTCGGAGAATATAACGTTTCATTCGATGCATCAGAACTTCCAAGCGGAATTTATTTTTATAAGCTTATCAGCGGAGATTTTGTAGAGACTAAAAAAATGCTTCTTGTGAAGTAGAATTTAGGGATGCAATACACAGAAGAACAAGAAACCCGGAAGAGGAAACTCAACCGGGTTTTTTGTTTTTATTATATAAAATTATTTCAAATACCTTCGTAAATATATCCTATTAATTGAGTAAATTAACATCTTTTTTGAATTCCTTAAACATAGTATAAAAGCTATTCTCTATTGGCAAAAATAGTTGAAAACATATTAGTTCCCCTAAAAAAATTTAGTTTCGCTGTTTAAATCATACTTTCCCACATTACAACTCCTTTCTTTCAATAATCGCAAAAATCCACAAATACTATCAACTCATAGTATTTCAACTATGAAATTTATAAAATAATTACATAATTACCTTATTTTTACATTATTAATAATATATTGATTGTTTAATAAGAAAATAAACAACTAATTAACTGTTATTTATATGAATGGCATGCTTAGTGTATTAGATACCTTATTAACACAAATAAAAATTTATCCCAAAAAATGAAAAAATTATTTCTTTTAGCAGCAGTCTTGTTCACACTATCCTTCTCTTCAAACGGATACTGCGACAATGGTTGCTCTGTAATGGTTTTAACAAGCTTATCCAACGGTGTTGGAGGCTTAACAATAACAAACCCGATGACACATAACCCTGAAACTGTATTTTCAGGACTTGTAAATGCAACTGTTGACGGAAACGCTGGAAAGGTTTATTGCATAGACCTTATTCACAATGTAAATGTACCGTCTCCAAATTTCACTGATTCCGGTTATGCACAGGCTCAGGTTTCTTATATTCTACAAAATTATTATCCAAATCAAGCACTTCCTTACTCAGGAGCACTTTCAGATGAGAATAGAGAAGCAGCAGCAATACAACTTGCGATCTGGAAATATACTGATACTCTTGATGTAAATTCTCTTCAAGGAAATGCAGACATTAAGCAAAGAGCTTTAGATATTATTGCTTATGTTGACTTACATGCCGGTGTTTTTCATCCATTTGCTCCATTATCAATAATACCTATAAGTTTAGTAAACAATTGCAGCATCAAAGATACTATTAAAGCAAAAGTAACAGATGCTTTAGGAAACGGCGTAAGCGGAAAAACATTAACAGTAATGGTTTCTACAGGCGGTACTGTAACACCTGTATCAGTAACTACCGGAGCAGGCGGATTGTCACAACCTATAGTCGTAACTAAATTCGGAGCTAACACAACTGTAACAGTAACAGGTTCAGTTACATTTCCTCCGGGATATAGATTTCTTACACTTGTAGATCCTACAACAACTCAACACATGGGTCTTGCAACACAAACAGTTGGATGCGCTACTTCAAAGCTTACACTCCATTGCGATACAACAAGCAGCGGCGGTGGCGGCGGTGTTGAAACTAACTACAACATGGCTGAAGCACTTTTCAAAAGACATGCTTTAATTATGAATGGTGAAACTACTCCTATAATTTCAAATAACGGTGGAGTTTTAGCACCGGGGTATACACTTTCACAATTAGCACCAAATCCGGGACCTTTCAGCTCTACAAGAGTTGAAACAACTCCTTTCGATATTTTAGGAATTTCAAATGCAACATCAGCTTATGCAGCTGATTATAAAGTAGGAACAACAAGGCTTGGATCTATTTTCTCAACTACTACAAATGCTCCGGAGATCTACAGCCACTCAAAGCCTGCATGTGACAGATTAGCAAAAATGAATATGAACATGCTTGAAGTTAAATACATTGACGGTCATGAGTTCTACTTAGCAGAATTATTCAATCCTGCAAAAAATTATTATGACTATACTATCATATTCAGTGTTTATGAAAATGCTTCAGGATTTACATTAGATAACAAATGGACTATTGCAGAATACAATGTACCTGCAGGAACATTAGGAGTTTATAACTACCAGATATGGGCAGCAAGTCCGGAAGCAGCAGTTGAGCTTACAAGATCAACTCTTGCTAAATTCCAGGGTTTCAAGCCGGTTTCATATCCGACAGTTCAGTTAAAATCACCGAATGTTTTCATAAAGTCTTCATCATATACTAACGACGGAAAGATCAGATTAACATTTAAGAATGGCTTTAGCTCAACACAAACACTTCCTGTTACATTCAAATATACTCCACAGGTTGGTGCTCCTGAGCAGACAATTACACAGAATATAACTGCAGTAGCCGGTGAATCTACAGTAACACTTAATCTTGGATTCATGTCAAGCTCATCAGTAACAATGACTCAGAGCAACGGATTTAAAGATGCAGTGTTTATCGGCGGCGGCGTTTACGGTTCATATGCAGGACCAACTTCAAGGATCGACTTGTTCTCAAATGTTGTAACTCCATCTAATCCTGTTCTTGGAACAAACTCATTTGTGTTCCCGGGCGGTATCAGAATGAAAGGACTTCTTGGCGATAAAGTTTATATCGGAAGAACACTTGACGGATCTGCAGAAGCTGTTGATCTCAGAAGCTTTCTGAAATTAAGATTTGAAGTAATGGGTACAGGAAACTTAAGCGTTATTCTTGAATCAAGAGTTAACGGTGTAAGCAAATATCCTTCAGTAACAGTACCAATGACATCAACAATGACATTGAAAGAAATACCACTTACAAGCTTCCAGGTTAACGGACAGCCGATAGATCTTTCAAACATAATAGCAGTTTATTACCAGATGGATAAATCATTAAACTCAGGTATTTCAGGATTTGACTATACAGTTCAGAATGCAGGAATAATCAGAAATCCATTAGGTATCACAAATGATCCTTCAACGATCACAAGCTTTAAGCTTACACAGAACTATCCGAATCCTTTCAACCCTGTTACAAGGATCAATTTCACGATCCCGACAGCTGGATTAGTAACTCTGAAGATTTATGATAACCTTGGAAGAGAAGTAAGTACACTTGTAAATGATATCAAGAGCATTGGAGAATACAATGTATCTTTCGATGCATCATCACTGCCAAGTGGAATCTACTTCTACAAGTTGACAAGCGGAAGCTTCGTTGATACAAAGAAAATGCTGCTGATAAAATAAGCAGTGATATGATCCTTATTTTGATCTTCATCGCAAGATGAAGATCAAAATTTAAAAGTAAGGGATAGCAATAACAGAAGAACAAAAAACCCGGAAGAGGAAACTCAACCGGGTTTTTTGTTATGGTAAAATTATTTCTTGTTTATTGATATTGTGTTAAGTGAAAGACTTTATGCCAAATTGTTTGGATCAACTTTTTACTCTCGTTCCCAATCCCCTGATTGGAAATGTATTAGCACCCAATCGGGGATTGGGTGCTAGAAGACCTGAAGATTAAATTGCTTATGTAATAAATCAAAAAGCCATTTGTTGAAATCAGTAAATGGC
>JBBRMY010000127.1:0-7073 GCA_038230595.1 Ignavibacteria bacterium | reverse complement strand
TTCTCCGAGCGTTTTTCCGTTTTCAATATGAACCATGTAAGAAAGCTCTTCAATTCTACTTTCCATCATTGTCTTATATCTGAAAAATATCTGCGCTCTGTCTTTAACTGTGGTTTTAGACCAGCCCGGAAATGCTTTTTTAGCAGAATCGACTGCCTTATCAAGATCGCTTTGCTTTGAAAGCGGCATATCTGCAATTTTCTTTCCGTCTAAAGGACAGAATACATCCATCTTTTCATTCTTTTGGGCATGACCATTTACTTCAAACTTTCCTTCAATAAAATTCTTTACAACTGAGTACTTTTCCGGGAATTCCATTTTTTCTTTTTAAAAATTATTAAATAGGTTAGGGGGTGGTTATTCAACACCTCTGCACGAATAAATACAAAACATCGTACTTGCTAAATTAAAACTATAAAATGCAGGTTTTAGCGTAATAATGATAATAATTAATATTTTTTTGAATAAAAATCCTATCTTTGAACATATTCTTTTTCGCAGAAAGTTCTTTTATTTCAAAATTACCATTTTTTTAGTCTCGGTAAACTCACCTGCAGTGATTCTGTAATAATAAACTCCGGAAGGCAGACCGGTTGAATTAAAATTGATTTCGTAATATCCTGCATTCTGTTCACGGTTTACCAGTTCTGAAATTTCCTTACCTGTAACGTCATATACTATTAAATTAACTAAAATTCTTTGGGGCAATTCATAATTTATCTTTGTAGCCGGATTGAAGGGATTAGGATAATTCTGTTTAAGATTAAATTTCTCCGGTAACTGTGCAATATTGCCTATACCGGTTTGTGTATCAACAATTTTTAATACTTTTCCCGAATCTGAATAAAGGCAGGCATAGATATTTTTTTGAAGGTCTGTTCCGAATGTTGAACAGAGTCCCGGCATTGTCAATATACGTATTGTATCTGCAGCACTTGCCTGAGGATAACTCAAAGCCCAAATCTTCCCCAATGAAAAATCTGCAAATATGTATTTACCAACAAGTGCAGGCATGTAATTACCTCTATAAACAAATCCGCCCGTTATTGAATAACCTGTTCCGTTATGATCGTATTCAAAAAGAGGAAGTATTTTTCCGGACATATCGCAACCGGTTGCAGGGTTATAGCAATGAAAACCTTCCATCACCCGCCATCCGTAATTACCTCCGTTGACCAGTGTATCTATTTCTTCATATATATCCTGTCCTACATCTCCGCACCATAATCTACCGTTCTGAGAATCCCAGCTATATTTCCAGGGATTTCTTAATCCGTAACACCATATCTCTTCCCTATATCCGGAGATGTTTCCAAAATAAGGATTCGTTGGAGGTATGCTGTATTGAAGTCCTCCGGTAGCAGAATTAATATCGATTCTCAGCATTTTTCCATATATAACAGCTCTGTTCTGAGCACGATTTCCAGGGTCTCCGCCAGATCCTCCGTCACCAAAAGCTATATATAGATAATTATCGGGACCGAAAGCTATTTTTCCTCCATTGTGATTTTCGAATGGCTGAGGCAGTGAAACTAAATTCAACTCGCTGCTTCTCAAAGCTGAATCAGGATTTACAGGTGAAACATTGAATCTTGAAATATATGATGTAACATTAATTCCGGTAGTTGTTGTATAGCTTACATAAAAATATTTGTTACCTGAATAGTTCGGATGAAATGCTATGCTAAGCAGTCCGGTCTCCGGTTCGGTTTGAGAAACTATATCGCTGATATCAAGAAATAGCTTTGCCGGAGCTGAAGGATTTGATGTATTAACTATCCATACTTTTCCTCTTTGACAAACTACAAATAGTCTGCTGCTTCCATCCGAGCACGGAACAAGATCAACTATATAAGGAAATGTATTCGGCGAAAAAGTATTTCGCAATTCATAAGGTCCCTGCGCTTTTAGTTCTTTTCCAATAAATAGAATTGAAAACAATAAGACTGTATTAAAAATAATATTCTTCATAACTACACAAGGTTTTTCAAAGTTATCTCTAACTTTCTTTCTAAACTCTATTGCTTTCCTTACATTTTCCCTATAGAAAAAGGTATTTAATTTAATTCATTAAAACTATTCTATACAGCATAAAACTTTTATTGAAATATTTTGTTACGCTGTCTTTAACGCTCATTCATTGCATATTGTGTGAATAATGTTATATTTATACTATGTGGGATACTAAAGAAGGCTCTACCGGAAGACTTATACAGCTTTGCATAGGATATTTTTTCTTCTATGTCATCACCGGTATTACCGTAAAATATTTTACCGGCTACCCTGTTAATGGCTCAGTGTTTATGAACGATATTGAATATCTTGTTTATAATACTGCAGGCGGTAATCTCATTGCTTTGGTAACTGTTCTCTCACTTGGCTGGTATAAGATACACACTAATAATTATGTTAAATTTCTTTCCCTAAAAGTACCTTCGGAATTAATTTATATAATCCCATCCGGAATATGCACTGCTGTTGTTATTCCTACTACAACTTTAATGTACACATTGCCTATAACTGTAATGGTTGCAATGGTTATAATGAGAGGAAGTATCATAGTTATTAGCCGGATAATTGATGCGGTTCAAATAAAGCAGGGTATATTAAAGAAAAAAGTTTACTGGGAAGAAAATGTAGCTGTGTTGTTTGCCGTAATTGCAGTTGCTGCAAATCTTATTTCGGTTAAGCCAGGCAGCTTTGATTTTATTAATAATCCTGCAGCGGTTACAATTCTATCCTGTTACCTTATCGCTTATACGATCCGTATCTATATAATGAATTATTATAAGAACACCCGGGGCAAAAATATTAAACAGGACAATAAAGGATTTTTTGCAATTGAGCAGATCGCTGCTACAACTACAATGATCTTTATTGCTTTGTTAGTTTACTTCTATCTTTCAAAGCCTGAAATAGGTGTTCCACAGGCTGTCTTGTTTAAGCACGCTATCGACTTTCCTAAATCCCTATGGTTCTGGGCAGGTGTTTCCGGATTCGCATTCGGAATAGTTGCTTTCTTCTCTGTTTTTATTTTTATGTTTAAAGGAAGAACAGCTACTTTCGCAGGTCTTGTAAATCGTCTTACATCATTAGTCGCAGGAACAATTGCTACTCTGATCTTTGCATTTATGTGGGGCGGAAAATATCCTGCTACCGAAGATTGGGTAACTATGGGATTCATTCTTGTGGCTGTTGCATTCCTTACACGTGCTGAAAAGAAACGCTCCCGCGAACTCGCCGTAAAGAACGAAATATAACTTTTCTAAAAGTTTATCCGCGAATTTCCCTGAAAATTAACAAATGTCAGAATAAAAGCTTATAGTATAATTAATTTCCTAAGTTTTGCTAATTCTGTTTAACTAATTAATATTTAAAATATCCATTGACTGTTTTAACATATTTTTAATAAATAAATTGTATTATTGATTATTATATATATGTTTTATCAATTATCCTCTCATATAAACCATCAGTGCTGATATATCCGATGGTCTTACGCCGGATATTCTCATTGCTTGCCCTATTGATACCGGTTTAATTTTTGTAAGTTTCTCTGTTGCTTCAGTTGAAAGAGATCTTATTCTGTCATATTTAAAATCTCCGGGTATTTTTATTTCTTCATTTTTTTCAAAATGACTTATCTGTTCAAGCTGGCGGTGAATATATCCGCTGTATTTAATTTCTATTTCTATCTGTTCCATTGCCTGTGGATTTGCTAAAATACTTTTCCCGATCTCTTTATTTTTCAATTCAGTATTTTCTAATAATCCCTTCAGCTCAACTTCATTCCTCTTCAATAAATTATCTATAAATTCTCCCTGTGTCAGCGTACTTGCATTTTTCGATTCAAGGTAGCCGTTAACATCTTTATGATGAAGAGTATTATTCTTAAAATAATCCAGAGCTGTTTTTATAATTTCCTTTTTCTCTGTCATTATATCAAAATACTTTTTTTCGATCAGTCCAAGTTCGTAACCCTTTCCCATTAATCTCAGGTCAGCATTATCCTGCCTAAGCAGTAACCGGTACTCTGCGCATGATGTAAACATCCTGTATGGTTCATCAGGATTTTTATTTATAAGGTCATCTATTAATACTCCAATATATGCTTCACTTCTTTTTAAGATAAATGGAACTTGTTCTTTAATTTTTAGAGCAGCATTTATTCCTGCAATTAATCCTTGTGCTGCAGCTTCTTCATAACCTGATGTTCCATTGATCTGTCCGGCAAGATATAATCCATTAACTAATTTTGTTTCTAAAGTCAGCTTGGTTTGAAAAGTTGGAAAGAAATCATATTCAACAGCATAACCCCTTTTCAGCAGTTTTACATTCTCTAATCCTTTTATTGTCCTTGCTGCTTTCTCCTGAACTTCTATCGGTAGGCTTGTTGAAAAGCCGTTCATATATATAGAGTCAGCTTCCAGAGTTTCAGGTTCTAAAAATATCTGGTGTCGTGGCTTCTCAGAAAACCTTGAGATCTTGTCTTCGATCGATGGACAATATCTAGGACCGATCCCCTTTATCCTTCCGGTAAACATTGGTGAATCTTCAAAGCCGGTTCTTAAGATATCGTGAGTTTGTTCATTAGTATGAGCAAGATAACATTTGATCTGAGATTGCTTAGGAAAATTGCTAACGTCAGTTCTGAACGAAAACGGTGAAGGACTATCATCACCAAGTTGTTCTTCAGTTTGCGAAAGATCTATTGTAGTGGCGTCTAATCTTGGCGGCGTTCCCGTTTTTAGCCTGCCTGTTACGAAGCCGGCTTTCATTAAACAATCAGACAAACCTGTGGAAGATTTCTCACCAATTCTACCACCTTCAACCTGATTCACTCCGGTGTGCATAATAGCATTTAAAAAAGTACCGGAAGTAATAATTACTGCTTTACACTCAATTTTATAGCCTAAATCTGTTAAAACACCATTAATTCCGTGCTTTTCCGTTGAATTTTCATCAAATATTATCTCTTTTACGGTATCCTGTATAATTTCAATGCCATCCTGTTCCCTAACAAGTTTTGCTGCTGCCAAAGAGTAAAGATCTTTATCAGACTGACACCTTGGTGACCAGACTGCAGGACCTTTGGAGGTGTTTAACATCTTGAACTGAATTCCGGTCTCGTCTGCTAACTGCCCCATTACGCCTCCTAGTGCATCGATTTCCCTTACCAGGTGACCTTTGGCAGTTCCTCCAATTGCAGGATTGCAGCTCATCCTTCCAATAGCATTTATATCCATCGTTATTAACCCAACAGATAAACCCATTTTAGCTGAGACTATTGAAGCTTCAACACCAGCGTGTCCTGCTCCTACAACGATAATATCGTAATATTTATTCACCTTATAATTTACCAAAATCGATTAGAGAAGTCTATACAATTAGAAGTGGTTAAGTAGTATTGAAGAGTAAGAAAAGGGCTTAAAACAAAAATGTTTCACGTGAAACATTGATTCACGTGAAACATTTGATTGGGGAAAGGACTAATTAAACTATTTGATGAGCATCATTTGTTTAGTAATCCTTGTATTATTGCTTTGAATAGAGTAGTAATAAATACCAGAAGAAAGGTTCGCGGCATTGAATGTAACTGAGTAGGGACCTGGATTCCTGAACTCATTCACGAGTTGAGATACCATTCTTCCCGACAAATCATAAACAGTAACCTTAACCAAGCCCGCGGTTGATACATTAAAAGCTATGTTAGTTGTTGGATTGAATGGATTTGGAAAATTTTGTTCTAATCGTACATTATTAGAAGATGGAGTTACTACAGAACCGTTTCCGGAAATTGCTTCCATCGAAATATTAATATTCCAGTCTAAAGAATTTCCTCTGGTTGCAATTGTAGGTGAAGTGTAATTAAAATATAAAGTCTTATAACCTGCATTAGTTATCATAAGCGTTGTAGAAGAATTCACCATTGCTGTGAAGCTAAAAGATCCATCAACGTTTACAGGATGATACGAACAAAGAGTGCCGTTATTCATAACGTAGACAAAAGCGGGGACTCCTGAAATATTTACCGTGTTTATATTTCCTGTGACAGTAACCTGAGTTCCTCCTGCAATAGCAGCCTCACCTGATGAAACTGGCTCTATTACTGCATTTTCCGGCATATCAGCTGGATAGATCACATATCCGCGATAACCATCTAGTACGTTTGGGTAATACGTAGGGACATATACTGCATCAATATTGTCAGGAACAGCTATTATATTGCATTCGCTTGCACAAGTTGTCGAAATGGAAAAGAAACCTGTTGAACTTGTATGGCAGCTTCCAACATCAGAATTGCCATTCATTAAATGCACAGTTGCATCCGTTACAGGTGTTGTACCCTGACGAACATATCCTGAAACCGTATATGCCGAAACAGTGCCTGCTAATATTAAGAAGAAAACAGAAAAAGCAATAACCGGGAATACCGACTTTGCCTTTTCAAAAATGGAGAAAAAATTCTTTCGCATAAAATTATTTTATTTTGTTAAAAATGGGTTTTCAAGACGATATAGCACAATATATGTGCCATTAAATAATGTGCGTTTTTGAGTTGTTTTTGGGTTATTCTTGACCAAAAAGATAGCCCAGTCACTTCTGGATATAGTATTCATACTTACGCTCTGTGATTGAATTTACAATATATATTTATACAGCTGATATTATAATATTTTTAACTGAATAATTAATCAATTAGTTAAAAGAATAGCGCAATGTGAAATAACCGTGCCAAATATTTTTTGACATGATTCAAAAATTATTGAATAATGTTTTAAATCTTTAAATACTAAATTGTATAATGCACGAATTATACCAAATATGAAAATTGAATTTAGGGCTTTGGGCGGCGGAGATGAAATAGGTGCTAATTGCTATTTATTGAAAATTGGAGAGTTCTATCTTCTTCTGGATTGCGGTCTTCATCCAAGAAAAAAGGGGATTGAAATGTTTCCCGATCTTGAATCAATAAAACATTTAAATATAAATGATCTCATCATAACCCACGCTCACACAGATCATGTTGGCTCTCTTCCTTTTATCTTAAAGTATTTTCCGCACTTGAATAT
>JBBRMY010000126.1:0-7124 GCA_038230595.1 Ignavibacteria bacterium | reverse complement strand
ATTATTTTCTTTTAACATCCCCTGTGTCATTGTAACCAATGATAATGAAATTCCGGAAGAACTAATGCACGAAGCTGAAGCTTCGGGCACACCGGTTTTTCTTACTCCATACCCTACAACTAGGTTTGCTTATTTTATTCTTGATTTTCTTGATGATCAGTTCGCATTACAAGCTGTTATTCACGGCTCATTTGTTGATGTATATGGCGTCGGACTTTTATTCACAGGTAAATCCGGTATTGGCAAAAGCGAGATCGCATTAGACCTTGTCGAACGTGGTCACAGACTTGTTGCTGATGATGTGGTAATGGTATCTAAAAAAGGCGAATCAGTACTTATGGGTTCGGGCACAAATCTTACCAAAAACTTCATGGAGATCCGTGGTCTCGGTATAATTGATGTAAAAGGTATTTTTGGTATCCGTTCCATTCGTTATCAGAAAAGAGTTGAGCTCATCGTACAGCTTGAAGACTGGGATAGGACTAAAGCTTACGAAAGGACCGGTCTCGACAGCAATACTGTTTCTATAATGGGAATTGAATGTGAATATATTAATCTTCCTATCTTTCCCGGTAAAAATATTACTGTTATTTCTGAAGTTATTGCACTTAATTATCTCTGCAAGCATTATGGCTATAATGCCGCAGTTCAGTTCCAGGCGAATCTTGAGGAACAGATAAAAAATAACTTTAATAAAAGCAATAACGGTATGAACTTAGACCGCAGCATAGAATATTTCGAGCATGATTTTGAATAAAGAATTAAATGCTATCTTCTTCAGTAGCAGAGAAGGTTAATTTTTTGACAGGTATTAATATCTAAATAAGATTATCTTTACTTTATAAGTTTACTTGTACCTTTATTGCTTTACATTTACTTATACATCCCCCGCTTTTAAAATTAATTATATCAACATTAATTCATTAAACCAAACATGAAAAAACTAATCTCATTGGCTGTGATCCTTATTATTGCAGCCGGCTCTATGATGATGGTGCAGTCCTGCGGCAGAAGTAAAACTACAACGCAGACTACTTCAAAATCCGAGAGCATGGTCGCCCCTCTTATTCCGGCAGATACTAAAGATGCCGTTCCGGGAGACTGGATCATTAAGCAGGATATGGCAGATGCTGAAAAGATAATGCCGACTGTTACTAATGATGCATCTGCTCAGGATATCTATGAGCTTATATATGACTGCCCGCTCACTATAAACAGGGAAACATATGAACTGGTGCCTTCACTAGCAAAATCCTTGCCTGTTGTTTCAGATGATCACCTTACTTATACTTTTGAACTGAAAGATAATGTTAAGTATTCCGATGGTCATCCTTTAACCGGTGAAGATCTGATATTTACTTTAAAAACCATCAAGATCCCATTCACAGATGCCCAGGCTTTAAGAAATGGCTTTGATGACTGCAAAAGCGCCGAGCTTGTTGATGGAAATAAATTTAAAGTAAAGTTTACAATGAGCAAGCCTTACTTTAAAGCTTTGTATTCTTTAGGAGATATGAGAATCACTCCTAAACATATTCTTGACCCTAAAAATGTCACAGATGGATTCACATGGGATATGATAGCTGATGCTCAAAAATCTCTTGACGGAAAAAAATATGCAGATATGCAAAAGTTTGCTGACTTCATAAACTCGCAGGAAGTTGCGAGAGATGCAAAGTATCTTATAGGTTCCGGACCTTACATATTCGATAACTGGAAAACCGGACAGGCTGTAACTTTAAAAAGAAATGAGAATTACTGGAACAAAGATGTTGTTCCGAACTATGCAAAGCAGATCATTTTTAAAATTATTCAGGATCAGAATGCAGCAGTTGTAGCAGCAAAAAATAAGGAAGTTGATTACATGTTCGTCATCCAGCCTGCTGACTTTTTTGAAAATGTAAAAAATCCTGAGCAGTTCAATATTAAAAAAGCTTTAGTGCTTGAGCCTGTTTATGTTTATATAGCTTGGAATAACAGCAAGCCATATTTCACAGATAGAAAAGTCAGGATGGCTTTAAGCTTAGCAGTTGACAGGCAGTCTATTATCGATAATCTCCTCTTCGGAGCAGCAGTTCCGATCCAGTCACATGTATTCTATAAGAGCAAATTTATCAACAACAATCTACCTGCAATTCCTTATGATATAGAAAAATCCAAGCAGCTACTTGATGAAGCGGGCTGGAAAGATTCTGACGGAGATGGTATCCGCGATAAGATGATAGACGGAAAAAAAGTTGACTTCAAGTTCACATTCATGAATAACAACAATCCGAAAAGAAAGAAAGTTATGCTTGTTGTAATTGAATCCTTAAAGCAGATCGGCATCAAGGCTGAGCTTCAGGAATATGAATGGTCTGTTTACTTAGACAAGCTGAAAAAGCATGATTACGATGCATGTTATGCATCATGGCAGCTAAGCGTAACACCTGATGATCCTTATCAGATCTTCCATTCATCCCAGTCAGAAGGAGACGGAAGCAATCACGTAGTTTATAAAAATCCTGAATCAGATAAGCTGCTTGAAGAGAACAGAATAACATTTGATGATACAAAAAGAAAAGAGATCCTCGACAAATGGCAGCAGATAATTTATGATGACCAGCCATATACATTCATGTGGACAGAAACATCACGATATTTCTATTCTGACAGGTTCCGTAACACAAGATGGTATTCATATCCATCTTCCGGCGTCCTCAACGAATGGTGGACTCCACAGACAATGCAGAGATATCAGTAGAAATAAAAGAAATTTTATAGTTTAATTAAAAAGGCGACCGAAAGGCCGCCTTTTTTTTACCTAGATAGATTAATTTTTATTTAGAAAGTATCATTTTTTTCGTAGTGGTGAAATTGTTTGCAGTAATTGTGTAGTAATAAAAACCACTTGCAAAAGATGAAGCATCGAAAGTTTCAGAATAATTTCCTGGCTGCTTGAAATCATTAACCAAATCTTTTACAGATCTACCTAAAGCATCATAAACTTTAATCGATACTAAACCTGAAAGTGGAATTGAATAATCAATTCGAGTTACAGGATTGAAGGGATTTGGAAAGTTTTGAGATAGTGAATATTTTTCCGGTATTGAACCAGGTTGGAATATTCCAGTGGAAATTGGTGAAAATTTTTCAATTAATATTTTTTGAACAGAAGAAGACTTGAAACCAACAACATAAATATTATTGAATCTATCTTTTGTAATGCTATAAGGATATCCACCTACTACATCATCCTCTGCTGTCCAGTTCAAAGTACCATTTCTTGAAAGACAAATAATTTTAAAACCTGTATTAGCTGAACTTCTTACTAATATATAAACTTCACCGGACTCCATATCAACAAACATTTTCTTCACATCAATAGTATTACCTGTATTACCTGTGTAAGTATATTCCCAAATTAGATCACCATTATTGGAATATTTTAACGTAATAAAAACATTACCGCTTAATATACCAGTAACAATTATATTCTGTTCTTTATCCACTTTTATATCATAACCACCACCAAATGTATTACTATTACCATACCTTCGTTCCCAGATTAAATTTCCAAGGGAATCATATTTAATTACATTTAAATTTCTAATTCCAGAACTTCCTTCACTGGATCCTGTAATATATGCATTACATGAACTATCAACAGCAACAGCATAAAGTATATCAGTAGGAATTGATTGGGAGGAACCATTAAATTTCCGAACCCATGTAGAATCACCTAATGAATTATAACGTACTAAATAATAATCATGATCATTACTGTAATTTGTTCCAGCTGTATATACATTTTTATTTTTATCAACTGTAAAATCAGCAAAATCTCCATATAAATAATTACGAGACCAAATCTGAATTCCATTTGAATCTAGTTTAGCAGTAATTGTATTCTGTCCGGATCCATTCAAATAAACATTATTTTTCGCATCAATATAAATATTAGCATAACCCCCAAAACCGTTATAGATCCACAGTAGATTACCATTCTCATCATATTTTAAGACATGTTGATAACCGGCAACGTAGACATTATTTTGCATATCGATGGCAATAGTCGCACCACTAGTAGCACTTGTTGGCAAGATAAACTTTCTATGCCAAATAGAATCACCTGCAGCAGAATATTTAACAGTCTCACAATATGAATTACCAGATGTGCTCGTCACAATTGTATAAGCAGCATAAAAATTACCTTGTGTATCCGTTACCAAATTTTGACAATAAGATGAAAAGCTTGGATATGGGGAATAAAATAGTTTCCACTCCAGCCTATACTGGCAATTAGCCCGGTTTAAGCCGGAGATTAGAAACAAAACAAGGAAAAAAGATAAATGTTTCATAACATTAATAATCATTTTATCATAATCAGATTAAACATCAATTTTGATCCATTGAGCAAGTGATGGGATATTTGATTCACCCGATATACTCCTGTCCTTTGCTGAAAGAGCAAATAGCATATAATATCCCGGAGGAGCAACATTTTCATCAAAAGGCATAGTTACACTTACACTAATAGCGTTAGGTGCTTCACTCTCATCTGTAAACACTAATTCTATCAATCTTTGTTCCATATCGTTTCCATGAGTAACTGATGAAGGTCTCATTAAAACAACATATTCTAAATCCATTGTAGTATTAAACGATATTCTTTCATTATATGAAACCACATTAGAACTCAGATCTAATATTTCAGGACGATCTCCATCCATCAAATAACCAGGGCTAAATATTTCAATTGTTTTTGTAGTGTCATTTTCCGGATCACCACTATTTGCGACGCGCCCGCCACCAACCCAAACTTTTCCATCTGGAAGTAAAAGAGCAGTTGAATGATAATTTCTACCGTCATGCAAAGCGGGCAAATCACTCCAACCAGCAGCGAGATTTCTCGTATCAAGAATTTCAGGAATTAAAACTGATCCCGCACCTGAACTAATTGTATTACCACCGACAACCAATATTTTACCATCGGGTAGAAGAACGGCATTATGATGTGCCCTAGCATGATTTAAAGTTTCACTTCCAGACCATGTGGGAGAACTTGAATTTAACTCGATTTTAACCGTAGAATCAAGAACTTCATCTGATTCATCTATACCACCAATTATCATAACAACAACATTTTCAGCAATACTGTTCAATGGGAAAAGAACAGAGGCTGCACCAAAACGAAACTCAGACAAATCACCAACCCTAGTGTATGGATCAGTATAAGGGGTAATTTGCGAATTAAAAATGTAACAATGACTAGCAGGTGCACCTATAAAATGAGAACCATTATATGTTCCCCAAGGAATTAAGTGAACAAACGGATAAGTGATATCATAGCCTATCTCCGATAATTGACCAGGAAGCTTTCCATAATTAGAATGGCCTTGAGGATCCGGATTAAAAAAAGACCAACCTTGGGCTGGATCAAATAACTCAGGATCATTATTCACTTTATTATAATAATTATTTTCAAGTTCAGGAACTGGATCACCTTCCCAAACATATAAATCTTTTCTCCAGCCTGAAATTGCTAGAACTCGTTTTGCATCTGATGATGTTTTACCTACTGGTGTTAAGGTTGGATACCAACGACCATCTGCCATTATATATGGTACATGTGTTGTAGGTTTGGATGCAACTGCCCATGTTTCTGTATCAGGATCAAAATAAAAAGTATAAAATGTACCTCTGTCACCTGACGCATAATTTACATATAGGGGGTCACTAATTTGTGGGACCTGAAATGGATAGGGCCGAGGTCTTTCACCGCCTGCCACTAAAAGTCTACCATCTCTTAGAAAACAATGACCCGAACAAAAAATGGAAGAAGATTCTATATACACCGATTTTTGTGGATCCTCATCAACATATTCTTTAGGCCAATTTGGTACTTCCAGATCCAATGAAACTGAATTAGTTTCTGGATCATAAACTCTAGCCCAGACAGGAGTAGCCCTACCAAAGAAATATAATACTTTGCCAGTGTGAAGCAGGTGGGCATGAACTGCTACAACTTTTGAATCTATTGGAGCTGCCCAAGTGCCTAATGGAGCTGCCATAATCATTAATTTTAAATTATGAAAATAATTCAGATTTTTCTGAATTTATATTTTTTTTAAGAAAAAAGTTTAGAATTAAGAGGGAATAAGAAATTTTACTTAGTTAAATACTGTTATATTTATTACAAAGGAAAATTCTTGAATTATTTTATAAATTATTTCTGTTAATGTCAAGCGAATAAATTCTAATTTTACTTCATTTTTTTACTATTTTTTAAAACAGATACTTATTATTAAAAAAACTTAAATAAATTAATTTCATTTTTAGCTGAAATTAAAACCAATTTGATATTGGATACGTTTTTTTATTATAAAATCACTCCTACAGATGGTTGTTGGTGCCCTCCGAAAGTTTGGAGCTAAAACACCAACAACGGCATGGATCTGAATAGTATAAAAATAGTTGTTAGTGCCGTTCCGCTTAAGCAAAGCTAAACCCCCGATAAAAACAATCAGGGGAATAACCCAACAACTGCGGAGATATGCATTTATAGTAATTTAAAGGCTCTGGATTCCCGATAAATCATTCGGGGAAATGAACAAAATTAAAACCAACGGATATTGGGTTCGATGCGTTTTGATTCTGTATAAATGGCATAACGAAGTGCGTCCATTAAGTGATCATCAACTTTATCGGGCTCGTCGTGAAGCTTACCATTTTTATCTTTTTTGTAAACGTATGATTCAAGCTCGTTATTGAAGTTGGTATTTTTAAATAAAGAATATATTTCACTGCTTTTAAGAAAATCTATTCCTGCTGAAACGTCCTTCATGGCAGGCTTTACATTTAAGAATGAAGATTTAATTTCTTTAATTCTTGCAGGCTCGGCAGAATCGCAGTAAATGCGATCTGTATAATGCAAACCGAACTCTTTAAGCTTTATTATCAGCTCGGAATTTGTAAGAAATCTTTCATAAAGCAATTCAGTGACGTAATAAACTTTATCTCTTTCCTGAACCATTAATAAAGCAGTCTGATTGTTATAACCAAAGTCTAAACCAAAATATGCTTTATCAAAATAATTCACAGGAAATTCTTCGACTAACTTCACATGCTTGTATATCTGATCT
>JBBRMY010000125.1:0-7371 GCA_038230595.1 Ignavibacteria bacterium | reverse complement strand
TCAATTTATTTTTCTGGCTTTTAATGCAACTTATTTAATATTTTTAACAGTTTTAAAAAATTTTACATGCTTATATGAAGATTCTAAAATATCAAACGGCTCTCTACCATCAGACATAAGAAAATTATGGGCTTTATCGACTCTTCTGTTACGGGGCTTTTCCTCATTAAGTATTAGTACACTTCGTAGGGATCTCCCTAAAGTCATAGCACAGCTGAGACCTGCAAAGCTGCCACCTATAATGATAACATCGTAGTGGCCGGAAGTAATTCTAGAATTTTGCATAATAATTATTAATTGAAGAGTCGTGCTAAAAGTTCCTTGCTGCTTTAACAAAAAAAGTATCTCCGGAGTTTTCCAAAGATACTTTATTATTACTTTAAATTTGCTGCGGAAGAAGAGAGATTCGAACTCTCGGTAAGGGTTAACCCCCTACGGCGGTTTAGCAAACCGCTGGTTTCAGCCACTCACCCATCCTTCCGTTAAGCTGCTAAGTATAAATATAAAAATTGAGGGGGTGTCAATCAATTCAAATAAAGGGACAAAATGGAATAAAAATCGTGATTTGGGATTCACGTTATTTGTACGGACAGGTCGCGACCTGTCCCCGGCAACTTTTAGTTAGACGCGAGCATCGCGTCTCTACGAGGGCATCGATTCTCATCAAGAGCTTCTCGTCTCTTTACGAGGGCAGACACATAGGTCTGCCCCTACAAAACTTAATCGTTTAAACACTTTAAAAAAAACACAAACTGCCAACAGAAAGTTTACTTCTACCTGCAATACTGATCCATCATATCCATTGCTTCTTTAAGTCCGAAATCATGCGCCTGATGAAAATCCCGGCAGGCTCCTTCCATATCATTCACTGCAAGCTTTGCAAGACCCCTTGCATAAAATGATTCAGCGAAATTAAATTTCAGAGCTATCGCATGTGAATAATCCTTAATAGCTTCTTTGAACATGCTCAGGCTAAGCTCGGCTGTTGCCCTGCCATGATATGCTTTATAGTAAGCTGTATCCAGAGCTAATGCATCATTAAAATTCTTAATTGCATCTTCAAACTTACCTTTGTTAATATTGAAGTTGCCTCTGTTAAACATAATTTCCGCAGTCTGGGCTTTTGCAAGCGAAGCACTCATAATTATAATGGCTGTGATGGTTAATAATATATATTTCATAATTAATTTATTTTAAAAGCAACATTGTCTTTGTTTGTGAAAAATTATTTAAAGCAGAGTTAGAAGTAAGCCTGTAATAATAAACTCCGCTTGCCATTCTGCTTCCGTCAAAATTAACGGAATAGCTTCCGGGCGAGCGTACTCCAGCTAAAGGCTCAGAGATAAGCTTACCATTTATATCATAAATTTGCAGTAATAGTTCCATTGTTTCTGAAACATCAAATTTGATAGTTGTTTGAGGATTAAATGGATTAGGATAATTATTGTAAAGCTTAAATCTATCAGCCAAATGTACTGAACCTTCATTTATGCCCTGAACCTGTGTTTTTAAGCGTTTATACGCCGGTTCGCCATACGGAGCGCAATAAACATACACATCGTTAAAGCCAACTGCATTGATGTAATAATGAGAAGGATCAATTCCTGTATTTACTGCTGACCCGCTTGTTCCGCCATTTGATGAAATGAAAATACCACCTCCTTCAGTTGCTGCATACAGGTTATTAAAATTTGAAGCAAGCGATAGCACATTGTTTGTTCCCAAACCATTATTTGCGCCAACCCAGGTAGTTCCTCTGTTAGTGGATTTGTAAACTCCTCGATTATAAATACTCACATATATATTGTTATAAACTGCAGCAAGAGATGAGACATATACATCAGGCAAGCCCGTGTTTTTCGGAGTCCATGAAAAGCCGCGGTCAGTGGACAGGAAAACTCCACCACCGTAAGTACCGGCAAAAAGCAGTGAATCTTTTGCTTTAAGAGATTTTATAATCAGATTACTGAGATTAATGTTTGAGCCATACCAGTAGTTTCCATTATCAGTTGAAATGAAAACTCCGCCACCATAAGTACCTGCAGTAATGATCGTATCAATTCTTTCAAAACAAGTCATGCTGGTATTAGTTAATCCAAAATTAACATCAGTCCAAGAATTTCCTGAATCCAGCGAGCGCCATACACCGACATTCGTTCCTGCAAAAAGTATATTATCTTTTTTACCCATTGCATAGATACCATAATTGCCAAGTCCGTTGTTAGCCGGATACCAGTTAACTCCGTTATCATTCGTAGCATATATTCCTATTGAATTAGTACCCGTAAACATTCTGTTTCCAATATTTGCAAAAGAAGTAATAACAGTAGTGAAAGGTCCTCCGGGGCATGGTATCCATTGGCAATAAACGTTTTGAACGAATAATATTGAAATAATTGTTATTGATAGTAATATGTGCTTTTTCATATATATAATTTATTGTACGGGCATTTATTATACAACCTTAAAAACTGTCATAATGATTATATTTGTGAATGGGTTCGACGCGAATGCGTCGGACAAGTTTTTACTTTAAAAGGCTGATATATTACGTAAACATTCCCACGCTGGAGCGTAGGAACGAGGAAATCGAAACTCAAACACCAACAACCAGCTGTTGGTAACGTTCCCACGCTGGAGCGTAGGAACGAGGTCTGGAAAATATATGAAAGGGAAACCTTATTTGCTTTATTAAACAACCTTGATAGATAGGAAATAATAATATTTAAACCTTATTACCTTATTACCTTATTACCTTATTTACCAGTATGCAATAAGGTAATAAGGTTACTTTCAAGAATAATATTTTCTATTAAGGTTAAAAATAAATCAAAATAAGGTTTCTTTTCTTTCTCTTGCTAGAATGAGAAATAAAAGTAAGATATATAAGGATTCAAACAATGATTTCCTGGATTCCTGCTTTCGCAGGAATGACAAAAGTAGAAAGATAAAGATATACTTTTTTTCGCCGCTGTTGGTGTTTGAGTTTCGATTTATCGAAATGTCACCAACAGCCATTTGAAGGGAAAAGATATAGGGATTGGTTCAAAGATTCCTGCTTTCGCAGGAATGACAAAAGTAGAAAGATAAAGATATACTTTTCAGTAAAGAGATATTTTTTAGTAAACTTTAAAAAATATTTTGGAAAACAATATAATACTCTCATCCATCATCACATGTCCGAAATGCGGGAGTGAGTTTGAAGAAACAATGCCGGAAAATGCTTGTGTGCATTCCTATGAATGCAATACATGTACTTTTCTAATGAAGGCTTTACCCGGTGATTGCTGCGTTTTTTGTTCTTATGGAACAGAGAAATGTCCGCCGGTTCAGAAGAACGGCAAATGCAGTTCATAATTATTTCAAAAAAAAATGAAAAATATTTTAATTCTATTCATAATAGTGTTCGCGTGCTGCATTAATGAAGCAAAGTCTCAGGAAATGTTTATCCAGAGCGAAGTTGCTGCAAATATGGCAAAGAACAGAAAGCAGTTAGACCTGTTCGTAAACGGAAATTCGGATATTGGAAGCTATACTTCTTATATTGGTTTTCAATACGGCATTACCGGAAATCTTACTTCGATGAACCGGCTTTATATTTCGACCAATAAAAAAGAACCTTTTCTTGGTGATCTTGAATTAGGAGGGAGCTACAGATTGTTCTCGCATGACAAGAAAAATTTTCATGTGAGATTATCTTCATTTGCGCATTTAAAAATTCCAATGCAGGAAAAAAATACGACTTCTGCTGAGATAATTTCTTCACGATTGATAACAGATCTTTACAGGTCTGAAAATTATGTTTTGAACCTGGGTGGAGTTTTTACAAGATTATCAAAAAAGCTCGCAATAAATGTTGACGGTTCATATAATATTGTTGTCCCAAAAGGAGAGTATAAATTCGGAAATTATTTTAAAGGTGGAGTTTCAATTGGATATCTGATCTTTCCTGCTGAATATAAGGGATACGATGATATCAATGTAAACCTATACTTTGAATCCAAATATCATAACTTTGCAAAAAATCAGGTGTCAGGACTTGATCTCAATACGTCCGGCGGGAATAAGCTTGAACTGATGGCAGGTACTCAATTTATTTTTAATTCAAGTATTTTGCTTGAGTTGGGATATGTGCATTCTATAGGAGATAAAAATCTTACATTCGAAAAAGATATTTACTTTTCAAGCATAAGATTTTTATTTTTCTGAGAAGGACTGTTCATTAAGACTACGAATTAGCATCAGTACATCCTATTTCACCAAAAGCATCTTCTTTGTTTCTCTAAATTCTCCGGCGGTCAGAGTATAAAAGTATATTCCACTGGATAAATTGCTGCCGTCAAAATCCACATTGTAACTTCCTGCAGCTTGTCTTTCATTAACTAAGGAAGCAATTTCTTTTCCGGTTTCATTATAAACTTTCAACGAAACGTAATTCGTAATTGGTAAATCGTAATTGATTTTAGTTGTTGGATTAAAAGGATTTGGATAATTTTGCGATAAAGAATAATTATTAGGAACAGGATTTCCTTTCGGGTTAATTCCTGTTACAGGAGAATATTTTAGTGTTACAATATCCTTATTACTTGAAACTCCCCAGCTTGAACCGGTAACATATAAATTATTTGAGTTATCAACTGCTACTGCAACAGCGTCATCATCATTGCTCCCAGCTCCATTATATCTTAATGTCCAGACAGGATTGCCTGATGGAGTATATTTAATAGTTGCATAATCATTGAATGTACTGCTTGAGCTTGAACCTGTTACATAAGCATTTCCGGATCTGTCTAATGCCATAGCCAAAGCGCGGTCATCTCTGTTCCCTCCCGGACCAAAATCATATCTTCTTAACCATAAAGTATCACCGATAGAATTATATTTAATAGTTGCCATATCATACGAGGTTCCGGAGCCAAGACTAAAGCCGGTTACGAATACATTTCCTGACGTATCAACAGCTATCGCATTAGGTATATCACTGCTGTTCCCGGGTCCGTTATATCTTTTAAGCCATTGCTGAACTCCGCCGGAATTATATTTTATTGTAACATAATCCAGATTTGAACCCGTTGTCCAGCTCGCCCCTGTTACATATACATTTCCGGTTAGATCTATAGCAATATCATTTGCATCATCCTGAACATTGCCGGTTCCGTTATAAGTCTGAGCCCATTGCAGAACTCCTGCGGAATTATATTTAACAACTGCATAATTATCATTCGACCCCAGATGATTGCTTTCCCCGCAGACATAAACATTCGATGAAGCATCCAATTTTATTTTAGAAGGATTGCTTCCCATATCGCCTGTGGCTAAATATCCCACAAGCCATTGCTGCGTTCCTGCCGTATCATATTTGATAGTTGTTATTTCTGAAATTGAGCCACTAAAGACGGATGTTCCTGTTACATATACACCTGTGTTATTGACAGCAATACCGATTCCGCCATCTGAACTGTTAAAGCTGTCATTATATCTTTTTACCCATCGCTGTACTCCTGACGAATTATATTTTATTGTTACCCAGTCATAGTTGGTTGCTCCGCCGAAGCTTGTACCGGTTACATATACGTTTCCTGCATTATCAACTGCAATGGAATTTGCAACGTCATAACTGCTGTCAGGCGATACTGGTCCATTATAAAATGCAGCCCACTGCTGAACGCCGTCTGAATTATATTTTATTGTAACAAAATCAGAAGCACTCGAAAATGTAGAAGGAGTTGAAGTTGAGCCTGTAACATAAATATTTCCGGCAGCATCCAGAACCATTGCAGTTGGAACATCAGCGCGGTTAGAAGGACCATTGAATGTTGAAACCCATGAAGGAACAGGCTGAGCAAATCCCGGGCTATGTATAAAAGAAAATATTATGCAAATGAATAATGTAAATGATTTGATCATATTTTTAAATAAATTTCCGGCTTAATGGTTATTACTAATATACTAAATTTTTAATTTTATTTTCTTACTTCTTTAGGAGCATTTCAAAATCTTGTAATTTTAAGCATTAATACCTACATTTTATAAATAAAATAAGGGAGGCTTATGTTCAAATGCATCTGGTCACTTCAGATAGTTTACGGAAAGCAGAAAGAGGCTGTGGAAATTTTAAAGGGATGGGGTGCTGAAAAAATGAAGACGTCTCATTTTAAAGTATCAAAGCAGAATATGCTTCTTGCAGGATTTGCAGGAGCTTCAAGCTCGTATATTATGGATGAATATATGTTTGATACTATGGCAGATTTTGAAAAGGCGCTTGGAGATATGGGTCAGCCTCAATTCAAAACATTCAGTGATGCCTTAAGTCCATATGTTGTACCCGGCTCGCAAATGTGGACTATATACAGGGTGATAGGTTGATTTAAGAAATCTCGTTTTAAACGAAGCTAATTACTAAAATAAGGATTCCGTCTTTAGGAAAGATCATCATTTTATTACAACTGATCTAATGAAAAAGTATTTTTGATTTATATTATTTCTATAAGAACACTATGAAAAAGTTTTTACTTATCTTAATATTTTTCGTTTTAACCTCCTCAAATATTTTCGCAAATCCCGGACCTATTTATAAAATTTGGGATCCTACAAATTCCAATATCCCAACCAATTTATTACACAATTTGTTCATAGATAATAATGGGTTATTATGGATTGGTTCCAATAAAGGTTTAATAAAATTTGACGGTAAGCATTTTGTTAGTTACAACACTTTGAATTCTCCAATTAAAGCAGATATTGTAACTTCTATTGCTCAAGATAAATTTAATAACTTGTGGATATCAACGATTAAAGTCGGAGGTGGTCAGGCAGCCTTAATGAAGTTTGATAGATATAATAATTGGTCTTTCTACGATACAACTAATTCAGAAATCTCTAACGGGAATCAATGGTGCGTTGCCATTGATACGAATAATATTGTTTGGTGTTCTTTGAATAAGGTTAGCAAATTTGATGGAATAAATTGGACAGTATATGATTCAACTAATTCGCCAATAAAATTTTCAGGAGGAAGAGAGATCTATGTTGATAAATCTAATAATAAATGGTTTGGTAAGGATAGTTATGGATTATATAAGCTTCAAAATGACACAACATGGACATTCTATAACCGACTTAATTCAGGACTTGGTGGTTCAGAGGTAAATAAGATCAGGCAGGATAATTCCGGTAATTTATGGATTACAATGCTATTCTATGGCTTAACAAAGTTTGATCCTGTTAATAATTTATGGCAGAACTGGACACCGGAAAACTCAGGATTAAATTCTCCTCACCCAAATGGTCTTTGTATTGACAGATCAAATACTAAATGGATTGGTTTTCATTATGACGATACTTTATGTTCATTTAATGATAAAAGTTTTA
>JBBRMY010000124.1:0-7451 GCA_038230595.1 Ignavibacteria bacterium | reverse complement strand
TAAAATGAATGGTTACCACGGAGACAGTGCTTTTACATTTGAAGTTGGAGAAATAAGTCCAAAAAAGAAAAAGCTTTTAAAGATAACAGAAGAATCACTATACAAAGGAATTGAACAATGCTGGGAAGGTAATACAATAAATGATATTTCCTGCGCAATTCAGAATCATGTAGAAGGTGCCGGATTTGGAATAGTAAGAGAATTGGTTGGACACGGAATCGGAAAAGAGCTGCATGAAGAGCCTTCTGTACCGAATTTTTATTCACCGGGAAATAATGTTAAGCTCAGAAGCGGAATGGTGATAGCGATAGAGCCAATGGTCAATTACGGAACATATGAAGTGTATACATTAAAAGATGGCTGGACAATAGTTTCAGGAGACAATGAGCCTTCAGCACATTTTGAACATACAGTTTTAATTACGAAAAATAAACCGGAAATATTAACAGCAGCATAAGAAAATAGATGTCCAAACAAGATGCAATAAAAGTTGACGGAGTAATAACAGAGATCCTTCCCAACACAGCTTTCAAAGTAAAGCTTGAGAACGGACATGAAGTTCTTGCTCATATTTCAGGTAAAATGAGAATGAATTACATCAAGATTCTCCAGAGTGATAAAGTTACAGTAGAGCTTTCTCCTTATGATCTTACAAAGGGAAGAATAACCTACAGATACAAATAAATAAAATTTAATTTACAAGACAATGAAAGTAAGAAGCTCAGTAAAGAAGATGTGTGATAAATGCAAGATCATAAAAAGAAAAGGTGTCGTCAGAGTGATCTGCACAAATCCAAAACACAAGCAAAGACAAGGTTAATACGTCACCAGTTAATTATTGGTAACGAAAAAATTGTAAATATATAAACTGCCTTTAAGGCAAGAGGAGCAAGAAATTGGCAAGAATAGCCGGAGTAGATCTACCAAAAAATAAAAGATCAGTAATAGGATTGCAGTCGATATTCGGTATCGGACCAGCAACAGCATCTAAATTTTTAAAAGAAGTGGGCATTGATGAGAATAAAAAAATATCTCAGCTTACTGATGATGAAGTAAACAGCATCAGAACTCTTATTGGAGCAACAATCAAAGTTGAAGGTGCTCTTAAATCTGAAGTTCAGAATAATATTAAGAGATTAATAGATATCGGATCTTACAGAGGAAAGAGACATAGAAGAGGATTGCCGGCAAGAGGTCAGAGAACGAAGACAAACTCCAGAACAAGAAAAGGCAAGAGAAAGACAGTTGCAGGTAAGAAGAAAGCAGCTTCCAAGAAATAATACTGACAGGAAAATTTTAATAAAATAAATCATTAGAATAAGTGGCAAAGAATTTTAAGAAAACCAGAAAGAAAGTTCATGTAGACGCACAGGGAGTTGCCCATATAAAGGCTACTTTTAATAATGTAATTGTAACATTAACTGATCTGACAGGAAACACTATTTCATGGGCGTCATCAGGAAAGATGGGATTTAAAGGTTCCAAAAAGAATACACCGTTTGCTGCGCAGGTAACTGCGGAATCAGCAGCTAAAGCCGCTATGGAACTTGGCTTAAAGAAGATCGAAGTTCTGATCAAAGGTGTGGGTTCCGGAAGAGATGCAGCTGTGAGATCATTGAATACTACAGGTCTTGAGGTCACATCTATAAAGGATATAACACCATTGCCGCATAATGGATGCCGACCACCAAAAAGAAGAAGAGTTTAATAAAATTTTATATTAATATTTAAAATAATAAATGGCAAGATATACAGACGCAAGCTGTAAGCAATGCAGAAGAGAAAGACAGAAATTATTTCTGAAAGGCACAAAGTGCTTTACTGATAAATGTCCTATTGAGATCAGAAATTATCCTCCGGGTCAGCATGGAGTCGCTAAAAGATTCAAGCTTTCAGATTATGCAGTGCAGCTTCGAGAGAAGCAAAAAGTTAAGAGAACATATGGTCTGCTTGAAAAGCAATTCAGGAATTATTTCGCTGATGCATCAAGAAAGAAAGGTGTTACCGGTGAAAATCTTGTACAGTTCCTTGAAAGAAGATTTGATAATGTATTGTACAGAATGGGACTTGCTCCGTCAAGAAAAGCAGCCAGACAGCTTATAACTCACAGGCACTTCACTATAAACGGAGGCGTTGTTGATATTCCGTCATATCTGCTTAAAGCCGGAGATTCGATCCAGGTCAGAGAGAACAGCAAGAAGCTTGATATTATACATGATGCAATGAAAAGAATGAAAGATACTCTTATGCCTTCATATCTGTCACTTGACAAGGCAGCAATGAAAGGAACATTCCTGAAAGAGCCTGAAAGAATGGATGTTAACTTTATAGGAAACGAGCAGCTGATAGTTGAGCTTTATTCTAAATAAAAAATTTAAAATACCGGAATACAATGAATAATACTTTTATACAAATGCCTCAGAGCATTAACAAGGATGAGGCAACATTTACCGATACTTTCGGAAGATTTACGATCCAGCCGCTTGAAAGAGGTTATGGTGTAACTTTAGGAAATGCATTAAGAAGAGTTCTTCTTTCTTCTTTAAACGGATATGCAATAACGGCTATTAAAGTTAATGAAGCACTTCATGAATTCACAACTTTAAAAGGAGTAGTTGAAGATCTTTCTGAAATTATTCTTAACCTTAAAGAAATAAGATTTAAGGACATTAACGCTAAGTCTGCAAAGATAGAATTCAAAGTAAAGGGACCATATAAGTTTACAGCGAAAGATATCCAGGATCATACAAATGATTTTGAGATATTAAATCCTGATAAGCATATTGCAACTCTTAACAAAGATGCAAACATCGAGATCGAATTGAAGATCGACAGAGGCATTGGTTATGTTCCATCTGATGAAAATAAGACATCAAGTCTTCCGATCGGATTCATTCCAATCGATTCAATTTTCTCTCCTATAAAGAATGTTAACTATACAATAGAGAACACCAGAGTAGGTAAGACAACTGATTATGAAAAGCTTGTAATGGAAATAGTTACAGACGGATCTATCAATCCTGAAGATGCCTTAACTTCAGCTGCAAAAATTATGCAGGACCTTATAAGCTTTATACTTGATATAAATCCAAAGATAGAAGTTAAAGAAGTAGTAAAGCATGAAGACAGGGAAGAAGAATTTGAGACAATAAAGAAAATACTTATTACTCCTGTTGACGAGCTTGAGCTTTCTGTAAGATCACAGAACTGTCTGAGATCAGCTAATATCAGATATATTTCTGATCTTGTAAGCAAGAATGAATCTGAAATGCTTCATTACAGAAACTTTGGAAGAAAATCATTAGCAGAGCTTGGTGAATTGGTTGAAAGCTTCGGACATGGAATTAAATTCGGAATGGATGTTGATAAATATATTAATCCTCCGAAAAAATAATTTTTAAATTTTAATATTCAGAACAAATGGTACATGGTAAAAAAGGCAGAAAATTAGGAAGAACAGCAAGTCACAGAGCAGCTACTCTTTCAAATTTAGCAACTGCTTTAATTATGAATAAAAGGATCGAGACTACTCTTGCAAAAGCAAAAGAGCTTAGAACGTATATTGAGCCTTTGGTTACTAAAGCAAAAAGAGCCGGAAAATTTGTAACTACAGATATAGAAAAAGGTGTTCATTTGAGAAGAGTGGCCAAGCAATATTTGAATAATAAGGAAGCTGTTTCAGTTTTATTTGATGAGATCGGTCCTATGGTTGCAGAAAGAAACGGCGGCTATACAAGGATCTTAAAAACAGGACACAGACCGGGCGATGGCGGTGATAAAGCTATAATTGAATTTGTGGATGTTGACCATGTAAAAATTATGGAAGACCGCGCTGCTGAGAGAGATAAGAAGAAAAATCTGAAAGAAAATACCAAGGACGCAAAGGAAAATGCTGCAGAAGAAAATGCTCCAAAAGAGAAGGCTCCTAAGGAAAAAGCAGTTAAGGAAAAGTCTTCTGAAAAAAAGATTAAAGAAAAATCAACAAAAGATAAAGTTAAGTAATATTGCCTTAACTGAATTAAGTTTTTCAATTAACGCTGCGTTCTTGTAAATATCAGAAAAAAGTTAAATACTGAAAAAATCCTTGAAGGCAAAATTTAAAAACCATATATTTCAAAAATTTAATTCTGAAAGGATAAAATGAAACTTTTAAATACATTTTTCGTAGCCCTCTTTTTATTATCAACTCTTGTTTATTTAACCGGGTGCGATAAAACAAATACCCTTGTATACACACCAGTCACCAGGCAGTATCCAACCAACTCGTTTAATGTAACAAGCAGCTTAGCAAATGGTACTGTTAACATCGCAGATTCAAATCTAACAAATTCATTTGGACAAACAATTGCAGGTTCTACAGATATTAATTTTCTAGCGCATCTTCCGGGAGTTCCGGCATCCAGAGATACAATACTTGGACAGATAACTTTTATAGGAGTTAAAGATTCAACGTTTCATTTGTATTCAGATACTACTAAGCCCGCTTATAGTGTATTGGTTATAAAAACATCAGATAGTACCCGAGGTCGATATTACTCAATTTCCGGACCTGATAATAGTGTCACAATTAATAGCTATGGTATTTTAAATGAATGGATAAATGGAACATTTACAGGAAAATTTGCAACGAAAGTTGCACCTTTAGATACTCTAACTATTTCTAATGGTCAGTTCTCTTGTTACAGAAGACAATAAATACAAATTAAATTTTTTACCAAATTTTCCTTAACTTTTTTCAATAAAGAGTTAAGGAATTTTTATGTTAGGCAATTATGAAGATAGTCACAGCAGAGTTTATCAATAGTATTTATGATCTGAGAACACTTCCAAAATCGGTTCTGCCTGAATTTGTTTTTGTGGGTAGATCTAATGTTGGAAAGTCATCCTTAGTGAATAAGCTTTGCAATAAGAAAAAGATGGCAAAGATAGGCTCGGTTCCCGGGAAAACCCGGCAGCTGAATTATTTTTTGATCAATGAAAAATTTTATCTTGTTGATCTTCCGGGTTATGGCTACGCAAAAGTACCTGAGCAGATAAGGGCAGGCTGGAGAAAGCTTGTTGAAGATTATATCAGTGACAGGCAAAATGTTAAAATGGTTTTTGTATTAATTGATTCAAGACAGGATCCGACATATCTGGATGAACTGATGGTAAGCTGGCTGGAATATTATGAGATCCCGTTTGCGATCATTCTTACCAAATCAGATAAGATCTCAAAAAATAAAATGCATAAGCAGATATACAGAGCTTCTAAGATCGTTAACAATGAAGATCTCTGCAGGGATTATATTCCATTTTCAATTATATCGGGTGAAGGGAAGCTTGAGATTTTAAAGCTAATTACAGATTCACTGGAATAATAAGAATGAAATAAAAAAAAATAATTACAATAATGCCTGATATTCAGAAGAATATCAGGCATTTTTTATAGATCAGGAAACCATTGAAAGAAAAAATAAAAATATTAATTGCTGACAAAATAAATACTGATGAGATTGAATCTTTTTTCCCGGATTCAAAATATTTGGTAACTATAATAAGAGGCAGGAATTCAATAACCAATGAAGAAATTATTTCCGAATTCGGAAATTATGATGTATTGATCATACGAAGTGTCAGAAAGATCAACAAAGAATTTATTCAAAGAACCAATTTTAAAGTAATCGCAACTTGCTCCAGAGGGACTGAAAATATAGATACAGATTTTGCAGAAAAAATCGGAATAGTAGTTTTTGGAACGGACAAAGGTAACAGCATTGCTGCAGCTGAACATACGATCGGTATGATCATTAGCTACTATAAAAATTTTTCTTTTTCATCAAAATTAATTGAAGACAATAAATTTAACTTTAATGACTTCAGAAGAAATGAATTGAATGGAAAGACTATAGGTATAATAGGTTTCGGAAACATTGGAAGCCGTGTGGGGAAATTATCAAAAGCTTTTGAAATGAATGTACTCGCAAATGATATCTCAGGTTCGGTTGTTAAAAAATACCAAAAGAAATTTAATTTTGTGTCTTTGAAAAAGCTTTTATCTGTTTCAGATATTGTAACGCTTCATATCCCGGGTTCAATAAAAAATAACAACTTCATTGATATGAAAAAATTATCAATGTTAAAAAAGGAATGCCTTATTGTAAATACGTCAAGAGGTAATGTAATTAATGAATCTGAACTTATCAGAGCTTTAAAAGAAAATAAGATCAGAGGGGCTGCCCTGGATGTATTTAAAAATGAGCCTGAAATAAGCAAAGAGCTCCTAAAATTAAAAAATGTTTTGTTAACTAACCATATAGCAGGTAAAACAAGGGAATCATCGCTTAAAATGGCAAGTGAAGTGTACAAAAAAGTGCTTCAAACATTAAAATAAAAAGCGTTTTCTGCATTAATTTCAAGACTAAATTTAAATAGTTAAAAAGCTAATCGAAATATAAAATTAGCATTGACATAAGGTAAAGTTGGTAGTATATTTATGCAACTTGTAAACAAAAAAACTAACAAAAGGGAGTTAAAAAATGTTAAAAAATCTATCACTCTTGGTTTTTGCTTTAATGTTAATTGTAAATGTTACTTTTTCTCAAAGTAATGTTACATTAAATGCTCAGCAAAAATCATATTATCAATCAGAAAAGTTAAATGTAGTTGTTGTAGGTGATGCGGAAGTTACTTCTGACATTATGAATAAGTTACATTCTGGAAAATTAGTTGAGCAATTAAATTCAGCTCCAATTATCTCCGCTCCTTTCCGAGGAGTCTTTACACCAAATGAAGTAGAAGCGTTCTGGACCAGTGCAGTAGTTGTACCAATGGGCGGAGCTTCTTTTTATGGTCAGCAATCTAATGGAACTCCGGCGCAGATATGGCAGGATCCATCAAATGCTAATAATATCCATGCTTGCTTTACAACAGCAGCTTTAGACGGAGATCCTGCTTTCCCAACAAGGAACGTCGGATATTATTTTAGTTCAAATAAAGGAACAACTTGGGCATTTGTAATTAATGCTTCTTCAACCCGTGCAGGTTTTGGAGCAATAAACGGAAATAGTGACGGAAACGCAATGATCACTGCTCATACAGGTTCTCCTGTTAGATCACACGTTTTTGTTGATGTTGCTCCTGGCGTCGGTGCTTTCACAGACCTTGATGCCTATAATGGTGTTACAAGTAACAAAATATGGGGCAGAGTTGTTGCTACACAAAGCACATCTTTAGCTAATAAATTTGTATTAGCTGCTTCAATAAACGGCACTCCTGATTCAACATTCTGGACTACCAGTCAATCATTAAGCTCTTCAGTTTTTAATGGCTGGCATCCAATTAATGGTAACACTGCAGAAGGATATGCTCTTGCAAGAGGTTCAGATGGAAGAATTGGATGTGCATATATTTCACAGGATGCAAATGATCCGACAGATATGGGAGATGTATTCTTTATAGAATCTTTAAAT
>JBBRMY010000123.1:0-7546 GCA_038230595.1 Ignavibacteria bacterium | reverse complement strand
AGAGAATTTGAAGAAATGTGGGGATCGCATACAGAGATAAATGATCCTGCCAGAGCAAAATTCGGTGCACTAAAGCTGGACAATACACCACATTTGTTCTTTATAAAAGGAAAGCAAGTAAACCAATATTTTTCTCCTTCGGATAATGTTTCTACTCAAATAGAGAATATGATCCAGTTCAACACTAACAGGTCAATTTATTTCTGCGCTTATACTTTTACAAGATTCCAGATCGCAAATAAAATGAGAGCTCAGTTCAATCCACCTTTAAAACTTGTAAAAGGAGTCTTCGATATTAGTGACGGGACAGCAACTACAAGTGTTTATCCAGAAATGTCAGGAACAGGCGGTACAACACCGTGGGTTCCACCGGCACCTGTATTACTTGAGCACCAGATCGGGCTTTTGCACAGCAAATACATGATGATCGATGCAGACATGGCTTCAAGTGATCCTATTATAGAAACAGGATCATATAATTTTTCATCAGTTGGTACAACAAGCAACGATGAAGAAATAATTATGATCCATGATTCATTGATCGTTAATCAGTATTTCCAGGATTTCGCAAAAAGATATCAAGATGAAGGCGGAAGTTTAGGAGTCCAGCAGATCGGAAACAGCATACCTTCTGATTTTATGCTTTCTCAGAATTATCCAAATCCATTCAATCCTGAAACTACAATTAAATTTGATGTTCCAAGAACTGGATTAGTAACATTAAAGATCTACAATATGCTTGGAAAAGAAGTAGCAACTTTAATTGATAACTCATTGACAGCAGGTTCATACAGAACTGATTTCAATGCTTCTGGTTTAAGCAGTGGAATTTATTTTTACAAGCTTACGGCAGGAACAACATCATTGACAAAGAAAATGCTGCTTGTGAAGTAAGAGAAGTATTATAGTTGTAATATCTATTTATAAAACCCGTTGAAGATTGTTCAACGGGTTTTTTGTTTTTTGTGATGGTATGATGTTCTTAAGTGTGCGGATAGAGACCGATGATTTTAAAAAACGACCTGATAGGGAAAATAACCTGCAAGGTCAGAGGGGCAAGGTTTTAGATTAACATGAAAAGCGACATGACAGAGAGAAGAACGTGTGAGGTCATTATTAATTGGCATAAAATTATAAATTTATTCTTTGGTTTGCATTAGGTAATTTTAAAATATGGTAAAGAAACTTCTGATAATATTTGGCGGCATAATTGTTATTTTCTTTTTATTTAACAGTGTGCTAATGCCCTGGTATGTAAAACTGACAGATACTGCTACTGTGCCTAATGTTCTTGGATTGAACTATATTGATGCAAAGAAGAAGCTTGAATCTGTTGGACTGGAATTAAAGCAAGGTGATGTCAGATATGATGAAAATAAGCCTATCGGAGAGATACTTGATCAGAATCCACCCTCAGGACAGGTTGTTAAATATGGCAGAAGAATATATTTAACTATATGCGGCGGGGAACAGTTAATGGAAGTACCTAATCTTGTAGGTCGCTCTGTAAGAGATGCTAAATTTGCTTTAGAACAAAGAAATTTATTGATAGGTGAAACAGTTCGAAAGAGTTCATCTTCGCTGAAAGAAGATTTTGTAATTTCGCAAATAGTTCAGGCGGGAAGTAAAGTAAAGAAACAATCAAGGATCGATCTTATTATAAGTGACGGAATGTCAATGGGTGAACTCAAGGTTCCAGATGTAATTAATAAGGGACTTGAAGATGCAAGGAAAGTAATTACTGACAGTAAACTGAGAGTTGGAAAGATAACTTACCAGGTTAATAATGATCTGCCGGCGGGAAAGATAGTAGATCAGTATCCAAAGAGTGGAAGATCTGCAAATGAAACAACTGCAGTAGATCTTTTCGTATCCAAAAAACAAAAGGTCGTTGAAAAACCTGTTGATACAGATGAACCGGGAGATATTAAAAAAGTCCCTGAAAAAGTCCCGGATAAAATAGAAGTGCCTACTAAAGAAAAAGATAAGGGTCAACCTCCTATAAGGAAAGAAATCCCTAAAGAGAAAACGATAGATCCTGTTAAGAAGCCGGATCCTAAAACTCCGACCGGTACAGATAAAAAAGAAAAGCCTAAAACAAATTAATGAAGCGTATTTGTCCGTCAATATTATCTGCAGATTTTTCAAAGCTCTCATCGGAGATAAGTGAAATTGTAAAAGGCGGAGCAGATATGATACATTGTGATATTATGGATGGTGCTTTTGTTCCGAATTTAAGTTTCGGACCAGGAGTTGTATCTACTGTACGAAAATTAACAGACCTGCCTTTAGATGTCCATCTGATGATAAATAATCCTCAGAATTTTATAGATCAATTTCATGAAGCCGGAGCTAATCTGATATCTGTTCATTATGAAAACAATATTCATCTTAACAGAGTAGTGCAGCAGATAAAAGATAAAAAAATGCAGGCGGGAGTAGTATTAAATCCTGCATCGTCTGTTGAATCAATAACAGATATTCTTGAATATGTTGATCACGTACTTCTTATGAGCGTTAATCCCGGATTTGGCGGACAAAAATTCATTCCAAATGTAAAGCGAAAAGTTTCCGAATTAAAAGAGCTTCTAATGAAATATAATCCTTCATGCGCCATTGAAATTGACGGCGGAGTCGGATTAGATAACATTAAAGAGCTTTCCTCACTTGGCGTTGACTGGTTTGTATGCGGCGCTTCCATAATTAATTCTCCTGATAGGTTCAATGTTATTTCAGAAATGAAAAAACTTATTAACCCTGACATTAACATCTAACCTGATCATATGAAAAGCATTTTTTTTAATAAAGATGTTTTGGCAATGGAAAAGGCGCTGATGAAAGAAACTGGCATCTCTTCTGCTGTACTAATGGAAAATGCAGGGAGAAATTCAGCAGCAATCATTTCAGATATATTCCATTCGGGAAATTTCACTAATGTTTATATAATTACAGGTAAGGGAAATAATGCAGGGGATGGGTTCGTCGCCGCAAGGCATCTTTGCATTAAAAATATACCAGTTGAAATTATTATGCTATACAGTGAAAGTGAGCTGAAAGGGGATGCACTTCTCAATTATAATATTCTTAAAAGTTCATCATCGGTTAAATTCACTTTTTCAATTATAGAGAACTTTAAAAATGAATCGCTTCATTGCGGAAGCAAGCCTTTAATAGTTGATTGCATATTCGGCACAGGCTTTAAAGGAACACTTCCTGCTGAAGTAAAAAATTCTGTTGAAGTAGTTAATAATATAAAGAACAGATATATTGTTTCACTTGATGTTCCAAGCGGGCTTAGCGGTTTAAATTCTGATCAGTCCATGATAAAGGCAGATATAACTATAGCTATGGGAACAATTAAAGCTGAGACACTTTTTAGAACAGGTAAATTAAATTCGGGAGAAAAAGTAATAGCTGATATAGGGATTCCACCTTCTGACTATCAAAACTTTAATAAAGAAAAGCTTTACCTTAATGAAGCAAGAGATTTTAAAGATATTGTAAATAAAAGGGGAGCGCTTTCACATAAATACAGTAACGGAAAGGTGTTCGTTCTTGCGGGCTCGAAAAATCTTTCAGGTGCAGCTTACATGAGCTCAACTTCAACATTACATACGGGTGCAGGCGCTGTTGTTCTTGGCTTCCCTGAGCATCTTCATAACATACTCGGCGCAAAGGTAAATGAAATAATGATACTGCCTTTACCTGAAAATGAAGAAGGAACACTTTCAAAAAGCGGAATGAAAAGTATTTCTGAAAAGATAGATTGGTGTGATTGTCTTTTGATCGGTCCGGGGCTTTCAAAAAATATGGAAACAAGATCTTTAGTTTCGGAAATTATATTAAAGAATGATGTTAAGATGGTTGTTGATGCAGATGGAATTGACGGATTGAAGAAAAGTCTTTCAAAATTAAAAGAGCGTAAGAATAAAATTATTGTTACTCCTCATATTGCTGAATTCTCAAGACTGACTGGCATTTCAATTGATGAGATAGAAAAAGATATTTTTAATATTGCGAGGAAATTTGCAAAGAAATATAATTTAATTTTAATTTTAAAGAATGCACCTACTATAATAACTGACGGAGAAACTATAATTGTAAATACTACAGGAAAGGAAAATCTTGCAACTGCCGGAACAGGTGATATTCTTTCAGGTATAACAGCCTCACTTTATTCAATAAACGATGATGCTTTTAAAACTGCATCGATGGCATGTTATATACATGGCAGATGCGGAGATATTCTATATACAGTGTATAATAAGAGCTCTACAATTGCAACAGATCTAATTACAAAGATCAATGAAGTTAAATCAGAATTAGGAAAAATTTGAAGTTCTCCAAAAAATCTTTTCATGTTTTCCTGTTAATTTACTGTATTCTGATATTCATCGAATCTTCCATCCCAGGCAACAACTACCCTGAAATTGATATTCCATCTGCTGATAAACTGGTACATACAGCAATATATTTTCTGCTCTTCTTATTATTTTTTTATTCCTTAAAACTTCAGTCAAAAAGTGTTAAATTAAGGAAATACGCCATATTATTCAGTATTTTGTTTACATCTTTGTATGGCGCAAGTGATGAATTTCATCAATTGTTTGTATTGAACAGGTCTTGCGACATATATGACTGGCAGGCAGATATACTTGGAGCGGTTTTAGGGACAATAGTTATTAGTATAGTTTTAAAATACAATAAAAATAAGCTGCCATTTGTTAAAAGCTAATCAAAATAAACAACCGAATTTAATAATTAGAATAATTTAATGATCCATTTAAACGAATTCAGAGATATCTTTCCCTTATTGATCATTACCATTGGAGCACTGCTTACAATGGTTTTTGAAATAATCTTTAAGGAAAACAAGAATGCAGTATTTGGCTTAAGCATCGTAACTGTTATAGCTGCAATAGCAACTTCGTTCATTGATCTGAATAAAGACCTGATAATTTTTAATAATTTCTTTAAGATCAATAATACATCGATAACTTTTACAGTAACTATACTGATCGCAATTCTGATCACAATTTTTGCTGCTAAGAATTACCTGGAAAAAGAATTAATAAACTTTGGTGAATTTTATTCATTACTTCTTTTTGCAGTGATGGGAATGTTCCTTATGATAATGGGAAATGATATTCTAATTATTTTCATCGGTCTTGAGCTTATGTCGATCTGCTTTTATGTTCTTGCAGGCTTCTTGAGAATGAGAAAAAAATCCAATGAAAGCGCTATAAAATATTTTCTTCTCGGAGCTTTCATGACAGGATTTATTCTTTTCGGGATCTCGATGATCTATGGAATGACAGGATCAACAAATCTTACAATTGTTTATTCCAGCTTTGATTCTTTTAAGAATCCTATCTTTATGGTAGGAGTCGGATTGTACCTGATTGGCTTTTTATTTAAGATGGGTGTGTTTCCATTTCATATGTGGATACCGGATGTATATGACGGAGCTCCTACAATAGTTACAGGAATGATGTCTACAGCAGGCAAAATTGCAGCAGTCGGTACAATACTACCTTTTATGCTCAGTCTGAATATTCCTGAATTTAAAATGGTATTCTCGATACTCGCAGTCGTAACTATGCTTTTTGGAAACGTCATCGCGCTCGCACAGACAAACATAAAAAGGCTGCTTGCTTATTCATCAATTGCAAGCGCGGGATATATACTCGTAGGCTTTGCGGCGATGAACGATCTTTCGCTTAAAGGAGTAATGTATTATCTGATAGCATATACTTTCATGCAGCTTGGAGCTTTCATTGTAGTATCTATAATCGAAAAAAGATCTGCTGATAATAAGGATTTTGCGAATATAGATCTTGATAATTATAAAGGATTAGCTAAAAAGAATCCTGTGCTTGCATTATTTATGACAATATTTTTGTTCTCATTAGCAGGTATTCCTCCTTTTGCAGGTTTCTGGGGAAAATATTATTTGTTCTATGCGGCTATAAAGTCAAACCTTGTATGGCTTTCGATCATTGGTATTATGCTCAGCATGGTTTCAATTTACTACTATCTGAAAGTAATAGTTTATATGTGGTTCAGTGAATCAGAAGTTGATGAGAAGATCGATCTTTCACCTCTTGGATTTACTGCTATAACACTTGCAATAATCGGAACGATGCTGTTCGGAGTATATCCGAATTTGTTTTTCAATTTGTTTGGACTTAATGTTTAATATTTAATTTATGCTTGCAGAATATTCGAAATGGCAGCCGGGATCACTGACTAATGATAAAAGATTAGAGAATCTTTTATCGGTTTATAATTACATCTTAATCCAGGTGAACGGCGATATTGAAGATGCGCTTGAATGGATGAGAGAACTGGATTCTGAATATAATGTTTTTGATGAAAAGTATGCTTTCAATGACTTTGTTGAATATCTGAAAAAGCTGGGATACATTGCAGAGAAAGAAGGGAAGCTTATGCTGACCCCGAAAGGCTCACAAAGCATAAGACTTGAATCGCTTAAAAAGATTTTCGGCGGAATGAAAATAGATGCTTCAGGATATCATGAAACCAATAAAACAGGATCGGGAGTTGAAAAACTTTCAGAGCTTAAGAAATATAAGTTCGGCGACCAGATAACTAATATAGATCTGACCTCTACAATTAAGAATGCATTTCTAAAAACTGACTTAAGTAATTTTTCACTCGAAGAAGAAGATATAGAAGTTTATGAAACTGAGCATCTAAGCTCATGCGCCACTGTACTGATGATAGATATATCTCACAGTATGATACTTTACGGCGAAGACAGAATAACACCGGCAAAAGAAGTAGCATTAGGATTGTCAGAACTTATCCTTACAAAATTTCCAAAGGATAAACTGAATATTGTTGTATTCGGTGATGATGCGAAAGAAATTACTGTTAAAGATCTTCCATTCCTTTCGGTCGGACCTTTCCATACGAATACAAAAGCCGGACTCCGGCTTGCAAGAAATATTCTAAAAAGAAAAGGGAACAGCAATAAGCAGATATTTATGATAACTGATGGAAAGCCTTCGGCTTTATTTACTGATGACGGGAGGCTTTATAAAAATTCTTTTGGACTCGACCCGAGAATTGTTAATAAAACTCTTGATGAAGCAGTTGCATGCAGACGCGATAAAATAAAAATTACAACATTCATGATAGCACGTGATCCTTATCTTCAGAATTTTGTAGAGGAATTCACTAATGCTAATAATGGAAATGCTTATTATTCAGACCTTGATAATCTTGGTCAGTTCATCTTCAAGGATTATCTGAAAAACCGTCGCAAACAAAATTAACTCTCCTGCGAAATCTTGAAAAAGATCCTCACTTTACTTATTCTTTTTATTTGTAATTATTCATTCTCACAGAATTCAGATTCTACAGGATGGAAATTTCTGCCTACGAACAGAATATTTCACCCGATTGAAGCAGGGATATTTGAAAGCAGGATCGGAGTTATAAAATTTACGGATAAGAACATAAAGCTGGATATCGGAGGGAGTACAGATATAGTTCAGTTCACGAATAAGAAAGATATCTT
>JBBRMY010000122.1:0-7640 GCA_038230595.1 Ignavibacteria bacterium | reverse complement strand
GTGAAAGTTTACAATGCATCTGACCTTTCATTTATACAAACAATAACAGTTGGAGCAAATCCCTTATTAATGAAGTTTTCAAGAGACGGTCAAAATATTTTTGTATGTAACAGAAACTCAAACACAGTAAGTGTAATAAAAGCTTCAACAAATTCAGTCGTACAAACATTTAATGCAATAGGAATTCAACCACACGGTGTGGACTTTACAGCAGACGGACAGTATGCCATTATCGCCTGTGAAACACAGTCAGGACAGGATGGTCACCATCCCACAGTTGGTAGTTACAAAATTGGGATCTCAAGATTTATCAGAATGTCTGACTTAACACTTCTCCCAAGGAAAGTGGAGATGGGATCATTTCCGGCAGGGGTAACGACGAATCCATAGTATGTGATGTAAATGGGAATAAAAAAAAGCTCAAGGATTGTAGAGATCTTTGAGCTTTTTCTTTAAACGTTACGAAGCTGGAGCATCGTAACGAGTAGACTTGTATATTTGAAAAGAAATTTTTAAAAGCAAAAGCTTCTGATGCTTCGCAACAGATCTGATAAAAGCATTCGGGGATGACAAAGTTTGTTTGCGTTCCCACGCAAGAGCGTAGGAACGAGAAGTTGAGAGCAGAATGGATATAAAAAAAGCTCAAAGATTGTAGAGATCTTTGAGCTTTTTCTTTAAACGTTACGAAGCTGGAGCATCGTAACGAGTAGATTTATACATTTGTAAAGAGCTTGATTACGTTCCCACACAGGAGTGTAGGAACGAGAGATCAAGAAAAGCAAAGCTTCCGTTGCTTCGCAACAGTCCTCGATAAAAGTATTCGAGGATGACAAATAATTGTCAAAGACAATTGTTTGTCATTTCGATAATAACATTTTTCTAACTTCGGTTCTGTCCGGGGTTTTGATACGGTAGAAATAAATTCCGCTTGGCATTGTTGCTGCATTAAACTCTACTGTATGATAGCCGGCTGATAAGCTGGAGTTCAGAAGGTCTGTAACTTCTCTTCCCAAACGATCATAAATTGTTATTGTTACGCTTGTAGCTTCAGGCAATGTAAAAGCTATTGTTGTAGTAGGATTAAATGGATTTGGAAAATTTTTAGCTTTAAAGTAAGAGTCTGCTATGATCTGATTTTCATCTGCTGTGTCTTTCTTTTTAAATCCGGTTAGATTTTCTTTATTAGGGATCTGTGAAATTAAAGCAATACCTGATTCAAATTTTGATTCCTTATAATTTTTCCCTGCTTCAAATTCCAACTGTACAGCTATTGCATCTTCTTCAGTTATTGTAAAATCATCTTTGTAGTTAGAGATCAATTGAAAATTATCTTCATCAAGCTTTACTTTTATCTCTTTCCATCCATTAAAATTCATTGAGATGGGCTTTGTAGTAAGCATTATATCAACATCCGGAGAATACTTTCCATTGTTATCAACATCATAAAGTAATTCAAGCTTTACACTTACATCATTTGAAACACCTTTAAGCATGACATTTAAAAAGCTTCCGGCATTAAACAGCATTGGCTCATTTTTTATTATTGTTCCGATATGTGAGCTTGCACGGACAGGGGAGAGTGAGTAAACATCTGCAAATCCATTCTCCTTATTATCTGTTTCATGTGAATATTTCATTTCAACACCGGTCCATGTCCAGTTAGGCATTGATTTCAAAGAAAAATTATCAAGATCTTCACCCTGCGAAAAAGCATTATTAATAGATACACAAAAAAATGCTATAATAGCAATATTCTTAAAATAAGTCATCGTTAAATTTTAATTAGTGGTTTTGTTTTGTTACAATAAAAAATTATTTCAACTATTTCAAAAGAGTCATTCTTTTGACAGAGACGAAATCATTGATCTGTAACTTGTAAAGATATACACCGGCTGATAAATTCGAAGCATCAAAGTTCACTTCGTAACTTCCGGGATTTTTATATTCATCAACTAAAGTTGCGACTACCTGCCCCACCAGGTTATGCACTTTAATGACGACAGTTCCGGGATTGTTTATCTTGAAGCCGATAATGGTGTTGGGATTGAACGGATTTGGAAAGTTCTGATACAATTTATACTCAACAACTTGTTGAGCTGTACCGGCACCTTTTCCGTTATATTTGATATGATCTTTATTTGCAGCAACACTAAAAGCTACGTTGCAGCAAAGAAAAAGCACTATTATCAATATTTTTAAACCGTGTTTTCCCATCTTGTCAAAATTAGTTATTAACAATTAAAAAGTCAACATATTTAAGTAGTTTTACACTCATATGCGTTTCGAAGCCGGAGCATCGAAACGAGGAGAAAGTTTATGTTATTAACCTTTGTTTCCTATTGAATTACCACCCCAAAACCCTCTCCTTGAAAAGGAGGGGGTGATGGAAGCGATTAAAAATATTTTACTGTATTTCTATTGCTACAAGGCTTACTTGTCCTTGTGGAGATTTTACTTTTAGAATTAATACATCTCCTTTGGATTTTGAATTTATTGCTGATTCAAGCTGATCAACAGATGAAATAGACTTTTTATCAGCTTCTACAATTGCCAGCCCTTCTCTTAATCCTCTGTCAAAAGCTTCTGAATATTTCTTAACAGATGTTACAACTACACCACTTTCTGAATCAAAAGCTTTTTTCTGAGCTGCAGTAAGTTCAGCAGCAGAAAAACCTGCTTTATCAAAGCTCTTTGAACTTGGTGTGCCATTCTGTTCGTTCTTATTGCTGTTATCATTTAACGATGTATCATTGGTTTTTGTTTCCTCGCGTGCTTTTAACTTTACAGTCTGGTCCATCGTTTTTCCATCTCTGAACAATTTTAAAACAACTTCTTCTCCCGGTCTCTTAGTTCCGACAAGTGTCTGAAGCTGATTTGCAGCATCAACGTTTTTACCGTCAACTGAAATTATAATATCGCCAACTCTTAATCCTGCATCTTCTCCTGCTCCGCCTTTTACAACATCCTGGATCAATACACCACTTGCTTTATCAAGTCCTAAGCCTTTTGCTTCTTTTACATCAACATCTTTTATTGAAACTCCGATGTATCCTCTTGTGATCTTACCTGATTTGATAAGCTCTGTTGCAACTGATTTAGCAATATTAATTGGAATTGCAAAACCATATCCCTGATAAAATCCGCTTTGTGTTTTAATAGCTGAGTTGATACCGATAACGCTACCGTTAATATCAACTAATGGTCCACCGCTATTACCCGGATTGATAACTGCATCTGTCTGTATAAAATTATTTATTGCATAGCTGTTCTGATCGATCTGTATGTTTCTTCCTAAAGCTGAAATAATTCCGGAAGTAACTGTTGAGTTTAGCTGCAGGGGATTACCAACTGCAATAACCCATTGTCCTACCTGTACATCATCTGAATTTCCAAGTGAAGCTACGGGAAGATCAGTCGCATCTATTTTTATAACTGCAACATCAGTGTTCGGATCTGTACCGATAAGATGAGCAATATATTCTCTTTTATCGTTCAGCTGAACTTTAATTCCGTTCTCTTTAGCTTCTTTTACTACGTGATTATTTGTAAGTATATATCCATCAGCACTGATAATGAATCCTGTACCTGTCCCTCTGCTTGGTGCATCATCGGGAGCTTGCTGCTGTCCATCAGGTCCGAAGAAAAAGAAAGGGGAGTTTTGTCCCTGTGGATTCTCGTTCTTTTTTGCCGCTGCAGTAACATCGATATTAACAACTGTAGGCGTGACTGCTTTTGAAATATCCATGAACCCTTCATTTAAAGCTTTAAGAGTTGGATTTGGATTTGTAATAGGGGGTGTAGATTTAAATTCAATAGGTGTATTTGCAATAATAGTTTTGATGCCGCTGAAGCTTGCAATTAAAATACCGCCAAAGGCCAATGCAAAAACTACTAGCAGACCTGCGGCAATAACTGATTTTTTTTTCATGTTGTTTGTTTCTCCTTGAGTTATTCTATTCGATTTTTTGTGAATTATTTGCTTTTTTTAAGCAGTATATATTTTCAATAATGTTAAATATTAATTTCTGTTACAATATTTTTAGCCCGTAACTGCCCGAAATTCTCAATGTGCCGGGACAGGAACTTATCATAAATACTGTTTAGAGTCAAAATTGTTTCATTCTCAGGCATAATTTTGTTTATTTCTGAAAATTTTTTCTTTGAAATATCATTCAGAAAAATCAAAGTTTCAGGTTCAAGATCAAAAAGATCTTTATCAGGGAAATGCCTGTCGTTTATTTTGTCAATTGTGTCAAAATGATGTGAAATACCCATCATTAAAGACAGCTTTGACTGAAAATATAACAAAATAAGTGCGTTATTTATTCCTTTTTCATTCAGCAGGGAAATGCATTCAGAAAGCAGGTAAAATATCGGAGTTACCGGCTCATTATCATATACTGCTTTATTTACAAGCTCTACCATTCTGAAGCCTGCACTCAGCTTATCAAGATCTTCCTGAATATTTTTGAAAGACTTTTTAAACTCAGCTTTTGAAATTAGCTGAAGGTCTCTGTTATTTTTATGATAAAAAATAATATTTATCAGATTAAGAGGTTCTATAACACCGCTTATCTTTGTTCCGGGCTTTCTGGCACCTTTAACTATGGCTGAAAATTTTCCGTTATTATTTGAAAGAACATTTATTATCCGGCTGGTCTCTCCGTATCGGATGCTTTTTAATACAATACAATCATCCTGAACTATAGCCATGATTTTGTGAAATTATAACTGAACACACATCTCCATTCAGTTGGATATAAAAAACATTAAAAAGTTTAATCTAAATGAATTTCCTTAAAGTTTGTAAGACTCTTGAAATCTTTAAAACGATTTATAATTCTTTCTTTAGATAAATTTCTAATTCCTTCCAGAGCAAATTCTTCAACGCAAAGTGATGCCATTGCACTTCCGTAAATAACAGCAAGCTTCATGTTGTCATCAGAGAAGTCATTTGTTTTAGTCAGCCATCCCATTAGTCCACCTGCAAAAGTATCACCGGCACCTGTTGGATCAAATACCTTTTCAAGGGGGAAGGCAGGAGCTGCAAACATTGAATCTTTTGTAAACAGATAAGCGCCGTGTTCACCTTTTTTAATTATAACATATTTCGGTCCCATTTCTCTAATTTTCTTAGCAGCAGAAATCAGATTATATTCTTCAGTTAACTGTCTTGCTTCACTGTCATTTATAACTATCAGATCAATCAGTTTCAACGTCTTTTTCAAATTATCTAACTGACTTTCGATCCAGTAGTTCATTGTATCCAGCATTATAAGCTTTGGATTCTTTAACTGCTTTATGATCTTAGTTTGAATAACCGGATCCATATTACCAAGACAAATGAATTCACTGTCCTGATATTTTTCAGATATTTTAGGATCAAAGATGGCTAATGCATTCAGGTCTGTAACAAGGGTATCGCGTTCATTCATATCTAAATGATATTTCCCGTGCCAATGAAATGTTTTTTCGGTTTTAGAAATTTCAACTCCGGAGGTATCTATGTTTTTACTTTTAAGGAATTCAAGTTCTTTTTCCGGAAAGTCATTACCGACAATCCCTACAAGACGAATATCATTTGTAAAATAACTTGCAGAAACAGCTATAAAAGCTGCAGAGCCTCCAAAAGTATTTTCAGCAATTCCGAAGGGTGTTTCGATTGTATCTAAAGCAAGTGTACCGATTACGAGAAGACTCATTAAGTAATAATTTATTGAAAGTTAATGTCAATACGACATTTAAATTAGTAAGAATATGAAAATTTTTCAAGATGAATAATAGGGTTTATTAATGTTTCTATAGTTAATATTTTTAATTTCATAAAAATGACAATTAAATACAGATGAAAGACAACAACGAGGATCCAAAGAATTTACCACAACAGCAGCAGATTAATATTGAATTGGGAGAGAAAGAAGCAGAAGGAATTTATTCTAATCTTGCAATTTTAACACATTCACCCGCTGAATTTATAATAGATTTTACACGAGTATTTCCGGGAATACCTAAGGCAAAGGTCCATGCAAGAATAATAATGACACCACAGCATGCTAAAATGTATTTAGCGGCATTGCAGAACTCAGTAGCAGGTTATGAACAACAGTATGGCGAAATACAGATCCATCAGAATACTCCAAATTCATTCGGACTTCCGCTTCCTGTGAAGCCTAAGGATGAGAAGATAAATTGATTCTGTTGGTGTATTGTGGCTGTTGGTGAAAACACCAACAGCGGCGAAGTGTTGTAAGAATGGCACTTAATCCCCGATAAAAGCATTTGGGAAATATTTATTTTGTTTCGAGATAAATATTATCTTTTATTTATTTTTAGTAAGTAATAGAAGGCGACTAATGCGAAGAGGATATTTGCGAGCCATGCAGTGAATACAGGATTAAGATCTCCGTTGTATCCGAATACCAGTGAGATCTTAAGGAATCCAAGATAAATAAAAGTTACTAATAAGCTTATACCGAATTGCAGTGCAGCTCCGCTTTTTCTCCTGTTTGAAGATAGAGACACACCGAATATAATTGTTACCAGGTTTGCGAAAGGGAAGGAGATCTTTGAATTATAATCCACTTCATTTTTTGCAGTGTCCAATCCTGTCAGTTTTTGCTGATCAATAAAATCCCTTAGATCTGTAAGCAACATCTCATCCGGCTTTAATTCTTTTTGCTTTATTATTTCAGGAGTAAGTATAAGTCCTTTTAATTCTTGGATCTGATCCAATCTGACATTATTAATATTGGTAAGTTTTTCCATTGCTGTGGAATCAAAATCTCTTCTGATAGCATTATTAACTATCCAGCCTTTAAGAAGGGGATCATACTTCATTGATTTAATATCAAATCTGGTTCTTAGTTTTGTTGAATCAAATATCTGAATGAGAATGTTGTTAGCTGAATTGTTCATTTCATCGAACAGGTCCATTTGAACAATTATATTTCCCGGCTGCTGCATCAATAAATTCTGTTCAACTCCCTGATTTTGATTTTTGCCGAGAAATTCCTTTTCAAACTTTAATTTAGCTGTATTTGCTTTTGGAACAACCCATCCATTAAAGTAAAATGATAGTCCTGTAAGGAATAAACCGAAGATAAGTATTGGGAGGAAGAATCTGTATATGCTGATTCCTGATGAGTTGAAGGCTGTCATTTCTGAAAAATTCACAAATTTACTGGTGGTAAAAAGTGCTGCAAGGAGAGTTCCTACAGGTGTAATCAACTTTAATATCTCAGGCATAAAATATAGATAATAAAGGAAGATAAGTTTCATGTTTAAAGATTTATCTATAAATTTATCCAGATTCTCAAATAGGTCGACAAGAATAAATATCAGTATAAAGCTAAGGAGCGCAAAAAAAAGATTTCGCACAAAGCTCTTTAATATGTATGTATCAATTAATTTGATCAAGAAATATCTTTAAATACTTAAACCAAATTTCAAAAAATCCTGTCTAAATAAAAGCACAAAACAAAACACCCGTACATTTATTTCTGAACAAGATCCTTATCGGATCTTTAAAACTTAATAAAAACAATATGAAAGCTTCACGCAAACTTCTTTTCATGCTATTTGTAACATCCGTATTTATTTCATTCGCCTGCAGCAAGCAGGAAGTTAAAACTGCTGCAACC
>JBBRMY010000121.1:0-7654 GCA_038230595.1 Ignavibacteria bacterium | reverse complement strand
GATTCCTGCTTACGCAGGAATGACAAATAACTTTAGAAAATGTTAATGTATATCTATGTTACAACTTCCTGCGGCTGGTCTTGTAATTCTGTTTTATTCTTACAAACAGGACATTCAAGGAAATTACCATCTTTAACTGTGAACTTCTTGACCAGATAATTATTTTTACATTCTGTACACACTTCTCTTACAGGTTCACCGTTTGAAATGAAATCACAGTCCGGATATCTTGTACATGCATAGAATGAACGCTTAACTCTTCCCTTTCCGCCTTTTCTTTCAAGTACTTCACCAGTTTCACACTTTGGACATTTAATTCCAAGAGTGATAGGCTTAACACCTTTGCATTTTGGATAATTTGAACAGCCATAGAATTTGCCAAATCTTCCGATCTTCAAAAGCATATCTGAACCGCATAGGTCACATTTAATACCTTCTGCGACTGTGTTTACATTTTTTTCATTTTCATCAAGCGGCATTGTGCTTGTGCACTTTGGGTAACGTTCGCATGCCATGAACTGTCCATTCCTTCCCCACTTTTTTACCATTTTTGCTTCGGTCTCTTCTCCGCATACAGGACATGTTATATCGGTTCGAACAGTCAGCTCAGCTTTGATCTCTTTTGCTTTTGCATCAGCTTTAATAAGATCTTCATTGAACGGATTATAAAAATCATCAAGTATCTGCTTATAAGTTGCTTCTCCGTTTGCCACTGTATCGAGTTCTTCTTCCATCTTTGCTGTAAACTCTACGTTTATAACATCTTCAAAATGCCTTCCTAAAATATCGTCTACTGTCATACCTAAGTCAGTTGCAAAAAGTCTTCTGTCAACCAGGTCAACATATTTTCTGTCGAGAACTGTTGTAACAATGTGAGCGAAAGTACTTGGTCTTCCTATTCCAAGCTTATCAAGCTGCTTGATCAGCGAGCTTTCTGTAAATCTTGGTGGAGGCATTGTATTGTGCTGATCTTTTCTGAGGTTAGATATTTTTACTTTGTCATCAATATTCAGATCCGCAGGGATAAGTGTAAGATCTTCTTCAGGTGCTTCATCTTCATCCTTATTCTCTTCATGAACTTTCATATATCCGCTGAACTTAACCACACTTCCTGTTGCTTTAAAAATATAAACTGTTTTTCCGCCTCTAGGGCTAAGAGCTTTTATTAAAACTGTTTTAGAATCTAAAATTGCCTGAGCCATTTGTGAAGCAACAAACCTCTTCCAGATAAGATCATATAATGCTTGATAATCTTTTCCAAGCTTTGAGACCATGTCAGGAGTAACATTTACATCTGTGGGACGAATAGCTTCGTGAGCGTCCTGCATGTTCTTCCCTTTTTTTGCAAAAACTTTTGGGGATTCCGGAAGATATTCCTCACCATAGTTACTGCCAATATATTTTCTGGCATCAGTAATAGCATCAGGGCTAAGTCTTGTCGAGTCAGTTCTCATATAAGTAATAAGACCTACATTTCCTTCGCCTTTCTTCAATTCCATACCTTCATAAAGCTTCTGAGCAACACTCATAGTTTTCTTAGGAGAAAATCCCATACGGGTTGATGCAGTTTGCTGAAGAACGGATGTTGTAAAAGGAGCAGGCGCATTTCTTCTTATTTCCTTATTTGTAATATCGGTAATTAAGAATTTATTATCCTTAAGGTCTTCTATTATTTTATGAGCATCGTCTAAAGTAGGAATTCGCGGGTCAGTACCATCATACTTTACAATTTTATCATCAATTGTATAAAGCTTTGCCTGAAATGATTTTGAAGCGCCGGATAATTTAGAAAAATTACCTTCAACAGACCAATACTCAATCGGAATGAACTTCCTTATTTCTTTTTCTCTTTCAGCAATTAGCTTTAATGCAACTGACTGAACTCTTCCTGCGGATAATCCGAAATAAAAAGTCTTCCAAAGGAATGGACTAACCTTATATCCAAGAATTCTGTCCATCACTCTTCTTGCCATCTGTGACTCAACAAGATTTTCATTTATATCCAGCGGGTTTTTCATTGCCTCAGCAACTCCGTTCTTTGTTATCTCGTTAAAAAGAACGCGTTTGATATTTTTATTTATTCCAATTATTTCATCTGCAATATCTGCTGCGATGGATTCACCTTCGCGGTCAGGGTCTGTTGCTATGTATATTTTATCAGCAGTTTTTGCTGCATTCTTAATTGTCTGCAAAACTTTTTCCTTGCCGGGGATAACTTCATAATTAGGAACAAAGCCATTCTCTATATCAACGCTGATCTTGCTCTTTGGTAAATTTTTTATGTGGCCTACAGTTGCTTCTACTATGAAATCTTTTCCAAGATATTTATTTATAGTCTTCGCTTTTGAGGGTGATTCAACAATAACTAACGATTTTGCCATTTTCTGATTTGAAATTTGGTATTTGTACTGCTAAGTTTAGAACGAAATTTTTCAGTTCACAGTTTCATTGTTCTGAAGGATAAGACGCCCTAAAATGTCTGATTTGTCTTCGAGGTTAAATATAAGTGAGGCAACTATAAGCTTTATTTCACCTATATCTGCTTTCTGATAGCCGAGAAAAAAGATCTTATCAAGAATTACTTCTTCGTCCAGGTCGGAAATAATATTCAGCTCTTTAAGCTGAATAAGATAGCCGATCGCTTCGAGTGTTAAGATATTTTTTTCGGATTTATGAAAAAATCTATGTGACTTGTTTAATTTTTTGCTTTCAACAAAAAGACTTTCACCTGCATCAATCTTTGAATACAGCCAGGCAAAAGCTGAATTTATTTCCGCATCTGTATATCCTTCACCTTTTAATGTATTCAGATCAAGTTCATGTATATGCTTGCTGTTCTTTATCTCACTTAATATATGTACTATTATTTCTATTATTTTTTCCTGCATTAACTGTTAATTAATTTCAAATATTGATTTTCTTTTCTCTTCATAATTTTTCTGTCTGCTGAGCTTTTATCCTTATATCCGCAAAGGTGAAGTATTCCATGAATTATCACCCTGTATAACTCGTTTTTAAATCCCGCTTTGAACTTTACTGCATTAAATGCGACGGTATCTATAGATATAAAAATATCACTTTCTATTCTTCCTTCGTCATCTTCATCATGAAACGTGATTATATCAGTTTCATAATCATGACCGAGATATTGAACATTTATATTTCTTATAAACTTATCACTGCAGAATATTAAGCTGATATCTTTTATATCTGCTTTTTCTTTTGCTGCGATATCGTTTGCAATTTCTTTTACAGTTCGTTTAAAATCGGATAATTCATCACCGTTAAACTCAGCTTTCTTTTTAAAAAAGAAGCGTATCAATTCGATATATCCATTTCAGTTACTGAAAGCGCTATTGCAGATAAAAGCTTTTCTGATGAGAGAGTAGTAAAATCAGACGATAAAGTTTTTTTATCAACGTTAGAATAAAGTGAGCAATCACCCTGCTTTGAGATGATCATTCCGGAAATAAAATTTCCTGATTCTGAAACAAAGATCATTTCTTCCAGCATACTGCTGACGATAATTTTATTGCAATTCTGTAATTGCAAGTGACAGTTATTTGTATAAACCGAAACTAAGCAGTGCTCTTCTTCCGGACTGACTGATTCCTCGAAATCCACATCGATGCTTATTGGCGAATTATTTTTAAGGTTCATGATCTTTAATGAAAGTGTTCTTTCATTTTCAGAAAATTTCACTCCTAAAAGCTCTTCGATCTTATTTAGCTCTGATCTTAAATTCATAATATTATTTTATGAGAGGGATATCTATACTGATTTAAAAAAACCCTAACTGAAATAATCAATTAGGGTTAATGACTAAGATCCAGCGATACAATCCAAGGTAATTAAGATGCATTAACAGGCTTTACGTTGGCTGCTTTTTTGCCTCTTTGATCTTCTACTAACTCATATTCTACGTCAACTCCTTCTTCCAGAGTCTTGTATGATTGAGAAGTTTCGATGTCAGAGTAGTGTACAAAAACATCACCATCATTCTCTGTTGTTACAAATCCGTAACCTTTTTTGGCGTCAAACCATTTTACTTTGCCTTTTGGCATTTTTGAACCTCCATTAAAAGTCTACTCATTTCAAAGCATTAACATAGACAAATACATTTAAAAGTAGCTCTGAAACGCAATAAACGGTCTATGCTGCTTAAAATTAGGGAATATTATATTAAAAATAAACATATAATCAAAAATAAGGCTAATTATCTGAGTTTCAAGTGTAGATTTAGAGAAATTGTTCAGAAAATAAAAATTACTTCAAAGCTTTATTTATTATCCTGTTTATACTTTTTTGCAAGTTCGGAATAACCTTCTGCACTTTTCCGAATCTTAATGATCTCTTCTTCAGTAATGTCTCTCATAATTTTTGCCGGAACTCCGGCGACTAAAACATTTTCGGGTATCTTCATCCGCTCTTTTACCACAGAACCGGCAGCAACAATGGAGTTCGAACCAATTTCCGCATCGTCAAGAATTATTGAACCCATTCCGATCAATACATTATTATTAACTTTACAGCCATGTACAATACATCTGTGACCTATAGTTATATAATCACCTATCAGAAGCGGAGATCTTCCGCCGGAAATATGCAGCATAGATAGATCCTGAATATTTGTGTTCTCACCTATCTTAATAAAATTAACATCTCCTCTTACAACAGAATTAAACCAGACACTGGAATTTTTACCGATCTTTACATTACCGGAAATAAATACTCCATCTGCAATAAAAACTGAGGTATCGATGTCAGGGGAAATATCGTTAAATTTTATTATCATAAGAAATTCGAATTTATAATTTCAAATTTTACAACAGATCAATATTAATTTCTCTGTCAGGATCAGCATAGCCCGATAGCTTTATTTCCGGATCAGGTTTTCTGATTACTGTGTTATCAAGAGGAAGAAGGTCAGGATTTTCCCGTGCCCACTTTGCTGCAATACCATTCAAAGGACTTTTAATATTATAAGCCTGATACATGATCAGCTCTCCTATCTGATAAACAATATCTACAAGAGTTTCTCCTGATGCCCAGTAATCTCCTATGCAGATATCATGGGGAGGCGCATAACGAAAATTCGGGTGGAATAATGGAGTAAGTATAAAAGCAGCCGGTTTTACTCTTGGGTAATCAATGTGAAGATATATTTCTATCTTATGCTCAGAAATTATTTCTGCTCTTTTATTTTTCGAACCCTCACTTGTTTTATCCTGAGTGATCTGAATACTTTTTAAACCGTGATAATAAAAGAAATATTTTTCAGGCACTCCGGTAATATTCTCTTCGTATTGAAAGCTGATATATTTATGATCTGAAAATTCATCTCTTATCTTTTCAAAATCAGCTTTAAGCCTTCTTTGTCTTGGGTTCATATTCATTCTGTAAGCCTTGGTATCTGTAATATTAATCCCGGAGTAACTTCTCCATCTTCTTTCATGTTGTTTGCTTTTAAAAGCATAACTGCCTGTTTTTCGTCTTTGTAAAACTGAAAAGCAATTTTTTTCATCGTATCACCGGGCTTTACTGTATAAGTTATATTTCCAGAACTGTTTTTTGATGTGGGATTATTTTCAAGCTGTGAAATAAAATTGTCCAGCTTACTGCTAAGCTTTCCATTCTCAATTTTAAGGTGTTCAAGTCTGTCCTTTAAATCACTGTTCTCATTCCTAAGTTCATCAAGTCTGTTTACCTTCACATACAGCCAGAATGTCATTAGTAAATTGAAAAGAAACATTGTGAACAAGAGAACGTTTCGGTTCACTTTGTTATTTTTCTTAAGTTCAGTGTTTTGATCCATATCTGCTTTAGAATATATTGGATTAAGAACTATATTTTCAACAACTTTTTTTTTATCAGTGTAGTATTTATAATATCCTGATGCCTTTTCGATCTTATTTTCATTCCAGTAAAAAAAGCCTTTGTCATTTATTATAGGATCAAAAACATAGGCTATCATATACGGAAGATTGAAAAAATTTTCCTGGATAAAAAGATCATACCCCGAAAGAAAAACAGAATGTCCGGGATGTGAATGAAACCACCCAAGTATTTTCTGTTCCGGAAAATCTTTTTCGATCTTATTATTTATGAATTCCCATGTTTCATGTGTAAACGTTAGCCGTGACAATGTTGAACTTGAATGCTTTGCAATAATAAAATTTTTAATAAGGATAAAGCTTTGTCCTTTCTGATCAGCATAAACATTCCCGGTCAGCACACCTCCAAGCTCAATTGAAGTATCGCTTTTTAAAATTTCGTCTATTCCAAAGATAGCTTTGTCTTCAATAAATATTTTTAGAGTATCAGGAGGAGACTCAATACCAATAAGTTCGAGATCTTCGGGATATTCTAAAAAATTATATTTCTCTGAATTAGTGATAATATATATTTGAGATTAAAAAGAATTTTTAATAACAATTCTACCCGGGTTCGCAAATGTGTCAAATGTTTTTTCAAGATTCCCTGTAATGCTATAGACAAAAAACCTGCCGCCTTCCATTATCGTATATGAAGCGCCTAAACAATGCTTTCTTGCTTCATAGTCAAAAGCATAGCTACTGATAACTGCCCCCGGATCGCTTACTGTCATTACGTTAATTACATTTCTTGAAATGAAATCAAGGCTTGCAATATGCACTGCATCCTGAATGAAATAAATATTTTCAGTGCTTCTGTCAACTGAAATATCTGATACAAATCCATTTGGTATTATAATAGAATCCGAAACAGTTAATGAAAATGGATTAATTTTATATAACACTGCATTTATTGCTTTTCTGCACCCAACAAGTATCTGATTATCATTTGAGAGCGCTAATGAAGTCGGATCACCGGCTAACGAAATCTTTTTTATAACAGAATCCGAGTTTGCATCAATAACAGTTAATTTGTTTTCAGATGAGGAACTCAGGAATTGAGAATTACAGACGAATACTTTAGTAGAATAACTTATTATTTCCTGCGGAGCAGAGCCGATGCTTATTTTTTTTATAAATGCCAGCGAGCCTGAATTCAATATTGTTACTGAAGAATCATAAGGAGTTGTTATATATAACTTATCAAAGACATTCGCTATTCCGGTTGGGAATGAATTTACAGAATTACTTGTCAGAACTGTACCGATTGAATCCAACTTATAAACAGTACCCAAACCAAGTTCTCCTTGAGAAGTTAAAAAGAAGCTCGTATTACTTATCAAAAATCCATCTGCGAGAAAATTGGGATTCCCGGGATTGAATAAATTGATTGTATAATTACCGGTTCTGAAATCATAAAATGAAAGTCCTGCCTGAGTACTGAATGTTCCTCCGGAAACAATATAAGCTCCATGAATTCCCGCAGAGGACGGAGTTACCGGATTTATAATTCCATCGCGAGAACATGACGCAACAAAGCATGAAAAGGAAATTAACAATATTAGTTTGAAAATATTTTTTTGCATTATTTATTCATTTATTATTTCAGTGAAAACGGTTTGTCCGCTCTCGATCATCTTCTTTATGTACGGTCTGCACAGCTTACAGTTCTTACTTACATCTATTGCATTTTGCAGTTCTTCAATACTATTCAAGCCTTTATCCTGCATTATTTTTTTCAATTCTTCAAATGTTCTGTTGTAGCAAATACATCTGTCAAT
>JBBRMY010000120.1:0-7706 GCA_038230595.1 Ignavibacteria bacterium | reverse complement strand
TTATCAGTACCATTCCAGAACCATGTATAAGGCTGTACTTTTAAAGTAATATTTGATTTTGTTAAAGAGTTAACAATAACCGGTGGATTAAATGACAAATTTTGCTTAGCTGATTTTGATGATTTGTAAACAAATGTTGATCCGTTAAATTTACCATAAGTTACGACTGAATACTTACCGCCGCCATTAGAAAATATAGTATCAATAACATCTGCATCTTCAAGCTTATGTATCTCAAACTTTACTTTATCATAAGATCCGTTTGGGATCAGTAATGAAGAAACTGTATTGACAGTAGAATTAGGATTTAAAGAAAATACAAATGGTCCAGTCTTGAAATTCACAGTATCTGATTGTCCGCTTACATTAAGCTTAATATCCTTTAACAGGATCTTAATTGAATCCAGAACTATTGTGTTGGTAGATGTACTTTGAGCTGCTGTAAGTCCTGGAGCACTGATCAAGCTGACTTCCATATTATCTGCAGCCGGAGAAACAACTGAATCCTTACATCCGTTAAAAGAAGCTAAAAATATTAATGATGAAAATATCATTAATCCTGTAAAAATTGTTTTTATGTTTTTCATTTTGTTTATTGTTTTTATGAATCATAACGTTATATATCTAACTCATGTTTCTTTTCAAATGTTCCATTCATTTTAATTTAAAATTTAGTAAAATAAATATCTTATATATTAATATATTTTATCAATAATTTAATCCTTTATAAGATTACAAATTTTTATTCAAACAAAGTATTTAAAGCACTCATTAGGATTAATTATAATTTTGTAATTAAATTGTTTATTCTTTATTTTTGATTTCCTTCAAATTATTTCATTTAAAAATCTATGAGAAAAACTGCCTTTTTGTTTTTTGCCGTAATTTTATTTTCAATTTTTATATTTACAGCAAATAATTCTAATGCAACAATATATACTATTAATGTACAGAGTAATTTCTTTTCTCCAACACCTTTAAATGCATTAGTTGGTGATACAATTAAATTTCAATGGTTAAGTGGATTTCACACTACGACCTGTGATCCTGTAGTATTACCGGGAACATCTCATCCGGCAAGTGCTGCTGACTGGGATTCACCTATGAATTCGGGTTCTCCTACTTTTTTTTATATTATGAAAGTTCCGGGAACATATGTTTACGGTTGTCAGCCTCACTGGCCAAGTATGACAGGGACTATCAATGTTGGAACCGGATATAAATACTGGTCAGGTTCTAATGGCGGAGGAGATGGCTCTTCATGGTCTGATCCCTTGAATTGGCTTGATGGAACTGTTCCCGTTGCTACAGACAGTGTAAAACTTGATAATTCATTTTATGGGTTTACTTACTCTGTTACTTTGCCCGGCGGAATAGCTAATACCCAGATCGCAAATATTAAGATCTACCCAACTCTGCCGAATTTAATTTTACTTACTCTACCGGCAACAAATACTAGTGCTACTGCAGGATTAACTGTAGGTGATGGCATTGGATCACCTTATGATTTTTCAATCAGCAAGAATGGAGTATTTATCAATCAAAGCGGTGCTGCATCAGGATCGGGAGTAGTTTTCATTAATAGTGCTGACTCTATTCAGCTTCTTGATAGCGCAATATGGAACCATAATTGTACAAGGGGTCAGGCTGGTATAACTAATAAGCTTTCGAAGGCTTCTAATACCAGACTTGGTATTTTCAGATATGATATGCCAACATCATCTTTTGCAAGTATTACATTTTCAAATATAACTTATGGTTCATTACAATTATTGGGTGTAACTGCAAATGCTCCTTACCCTGGAAAAAAATACATTACTACCGGTTCAAGCGCATGTACTGTACGAGGAAATTATTATGTAGATGCATTTTGTTATGATTCAACTGTGATGACAAATAATTTAAACGTTGGCGGAGATGCTACAATCTATGGAAAAACGGTTTTTGCTCCCATTACTAATCCTAGAACTCTTAATTTTAATGGTACTACTCTGCAAAATATTTATTGTGCTGAATTAGGCGCAGTACAGACAGGCAAAGTAATTTTTAATAATACTGCAGGCTTTGTGATAAAAAATACTTTTAGTATAGATTCACTAACAATGACAAACGGAAATGTTGCAACAGACCCTACTGCTTATCTTGCCATTGGCTTTGATGTGGCTAATGTGGGATCTTTAACTCGTACAGGTGGAATTGTTACAGGAAGAGTTGCCAGATGGTATAATTCGGGGGTGACTTCGGCTGCATTAGATTTTCCGGTTGGAAATTCAACTACATATAAAAAAGCAACAGTAGCATTTACTACCGCACCTGCAAATCCGGGATATATTATAATGCAGTTCGTTGATAACGGAATAAACGCAACTGATTTACCCATACCATTGACTGATGGTGCATTTTCTCTTACTAGAAGGACAGATTCTTACTGGCTTGCTACGACATCAGGTATTAACGGAGGTGTTACTGATGTTTCATTTGATGGTAACGGCCAGAACGGTATTACTGATCCGGCTAATTTAAGAGTTATATATTCTAATGATGGCAATACATTTTCATTGCAGGGAAATCATGCTGCTGGCTCGGGAACTACAGCAAACAGGACTTTGGTTGGTTCTTATTTTGGAAGATTTTATTTAGGAGGAAATGGATCTGTTAATCCCCTTCCTGTCGAATTAAAAGATTTTGTATCAACTACAATTAAGAATGAAGTTATTCTTGACTGGACAACCGGTCACGAGCATAACAATAATTTATTTGAAATAGAAAGAGCTAACCTTCTGCCATATCAGGATCATAATAGTTCAGACCTCAACTATATAAAAGTAGGCTCTGTTCCTGGTCATGGGAATTCAAACATCGTTCAAAACTATAAATTTACCGATAAGAATTCTAGTATCGGAAGATATGCTTACAGGTTAAAACAAATTGATAACAACGGAACCCATAACTATTATGTTCTTGGTAATGAGGTTATAATTTCAAATCCGGTCAGCTTCACAGTCTCACAGAATTATCCGAATCCGTTTAATCCTGTAACGAATATTAATTATGAAATGCCGTATGACGGAAAAGTTAAACTTACAGTATTTGATAATATTGGACGTGAGGTAAAAACACTGGTTAATGGGAATGTAGCTGCAGGATATTATAAAGTAGAATTCAATGCTTCATCGCTATCGAGCGGTATTTATTTCTATAGAGTAAATGCTACTTCAGGAACTCAGGTTTATGAAAAGGTATTTAAGATGATGGTTGTGAGGTAAAGATATTAAGATATTATTTTTTTGATTTAAAGTAAAAGCCCGAATGAGAATCATTCGGGCTTTTTGTTTTACTACTTTTAATCATTCTGATGGCTGTTGGTGACGTTTCGATAAATCGAAACTAAACACCAACAGCGGAGTATGAAAGTCATACGTGCTTTTTGTTTTACTTCTTTTAATCGTTTTGATGGCTGTAGTAAGGGGTGTTAAGGTGACACTATTAACTCGGGATCCCGGACAAAAGAATTCGGGGGAAACATTCTATTTGCGATTTATTTTCCCGGGTATTAAACTTTTTTCACCTTCAGGACAAGGTTCTTTCTTTCAACTATTTTTACAACTTCTCCCTTATTTATAACTTCTTCTGAATGTGCTTCCCATGCTGTTCCATGATATTCAACTCTTCCGTCAATTGCATTCGGGTTAATTCCGGTTGTAACAACTGCAGTATGTCCGGCAACGTCATCCATATTCCTACCATTAAGCTTTCCGGACACTTTACCTTTAAAGATACTGCTCATTTTGCTCCTGAAAAAATACAATGACAGCAAGGACGTTACTAAAAAAACTATCAACTGAGCAGGTAATAAATTTGTTATTCCTGCCCATGTAAGAAGTGAAACGATAACCGCCCCTATGCCGAAAAACAAAATCATGAACCAGTAATGTGTTTTTTCTGCCTGCACAAAAACGACTCCAAGCAGGAACCAGAACAATCCTGATGTAAGGCTGATATCCATTATCACGCGTTTAGTTTATCATCTTTCATTTTCTTTGTCACTTCAACAAACTTACTAAACGAGCCAACTATACCTGCAACATCTGAAAGATTAGAAGGAATGATCATAGTATTATTTTTTTGTGCTAGCTTTCCGAATTCATCAAGATAATGCTCTGCTATTCTTAAGTTCACAGCATCTTCACCGCCTTTTTCATTTATAGCGATTGCAATTTCGCGAATACCGTTAGCAGTAGCTTTTGCAACTCTTTCTATTTCCTGACCTTTACCTTCGGCTTCATTTATCATCTTCATTTTCTGCCCTTCAGATAAAGCAATTGCCTGCTGCCTATCTCCGTCTGCACGGTTTATTTTTGCCTGTCTTTCCCCTTCTGATTCTGCAATGACAGCCCTTTTTTCTCTTTCTGCTCTCATCTGCTTTTCCATCGCATCTTTAATACTTGGCGGAGGAACGATATTTTTTATTTCATGACGTGTTACTTTTAATCCCCATGGCTCAGAAGCTTTATCAACTGCTTCAACGATCTGTGAATTTATCTTTTCTCTTTCTTCAAATGTACGGTCAAGCTCGATCTTTCCGATCTCACTTCTCATATTTGTCTGAGCAAGCTGTACTGAAGCAAATGCATAATTTGAAACTCCGTATGAAGCTTTAACCGGGTCGATTATCTGCATATAAAGAATTCCATCTACTTCAACTGCAATGTTATCTTTTGTAATACATGTTTGTGCCGGCACTTCCATTACCATTTCCTTCATGGAATGCTTATAAGCTACTTTATCAAGGAAAGGAATAAGAAGGTGAAAACCAGCCTCAAGAGTGGATGTATATTTCCCCAACCTTTCAATTATAAAAACTGTTTTCTGAGGTACAACTCTTGCTGTTTTTAAAAGAGTAATGATAATAAAAATAATTATTACTCCAATTACGATCACTTGCATTAAAGTTGGATTAAGTTTTGTAAATAGTTTAGGCAATCCCTATTATCTACTATAGATATAAGGGCTTTATTGCTCGATGTATAATGTGATTAATAGTATTAAATGCTTATTTTATAAGCAACATTTTTCTAGTTGCAAAAAAGCTACCTGATTCCAGTTTGTAGAAGTAAATTCCGCTTGATAATGCTGATGCATTAAATGTGACTGAGTGATTCCCGGCAATTTGCCTTTCATTAACCAGCTCATCAATAGTATTTCCTAATGCGTCAAATACTTTTAAATGAACATTTCCGGAAACCGGTAAGTTATAACTTATATTCGTAGAAGGGTTAAATGGATTTGGGAAATTTTGCTTTAGCTGATATTCTTTAATTATTCCATTCTCATTTGAGATACCGGTCACAGTATTGAAGATAAATATTTTTCCATTATATGATCCGGGAGCGTGACCTGTCATCAGAACTTTTCCATCGATAAATTCAAAGCAGTCTGAGTGGAAACCATAAGGCAAACCCACATGATCTTCAGTCCATGTATCAAACCCTGATGTAAAGTAAAGCCTTCCATCTGCAATCTCAATAAATACCTGATCCTGAGGACTAATAGCTGCAGTATTTGTATAAGCCCATGCATTGAATGGTCCTAAAAAATTAAATGAACTCAGATTATCTGTAGAGCGAGAGACGCCATAAGCAGCTCCGGCAACTATGGAATTATCATTTGCCTTTAGTAGTGTTGAGGAAAACATACTGTTAAAGCTGCTGACACCTGACCAGGAACTTCCAAAGGTTGAAGTCTTAATAATTCCTGCCTGCCCTGTTCCTAATATAATATTTCCATCTGATGCAGCAACCATACCTGATCCCCCGCCTGTCGCAGTTTGAATTAGTGGACTTACAAATCCAAGTTCATTCCATGTAGTTCCGCTGTTTGTTGATCTTAACATATATACATCCACATCACTTACTGTGGGATAAACTGTCACTGAAAATGCAGCTACCATAGGTCCGGTTTGCGGGAATACTATGCTTCCCCATAATGATACATTTTGAGAAAAAGATCTTGAGTAAACTATCTGCCATGATAAGCCATCATCTGTTGATCTGTAAATAATTTCATTAGAGCCGGCTCTTCCTATACCATAGATATCTCCGTTTGGAGCGAGAGTCAGACAATATACTGAACCACCTGCAATTCCTGACTGACTCCATGTCTGCCCTGCATTTGTTGATTTATAAATTCCACCGGTACGGATAGATGCGAATAGATTTCCGCGTCCGTCATTTAAAAGCTTATAAATTATATTATCAGTTCCTCCGGAAATTGAAGGAAGCGGTACCCAGGAAGCAAAAAGACTTGAAGAGAATAAAACCGAAATAAAGATGAGTATTAACTTTTTCATTGGTTTGAATTTTAGGTTAATTAGTTTTCGGCTCAGAGAAAAATACTAATTATATGTAATAAAAGAAATCTACATTGTAGAAATAGGATACATTTTAAGAACAGGTGATGTATAAGAGGGAAAATAGTACTTAAAAAAGTGGGTTTATATAGCAGAAAAACCGGTAAAATTTACCGGTTTTTATTTTAGATCAAATGATTATTTATTTTCCTGCTGAACCATCTTCATTTAACATCACTTCTTTTTTCTTCTTTCCTGATCTCATTTCGACTTCATATTTAGTGCCATTAGCAGCACTTTCTATTTTGTAAACTGCAGAAATCTTAAATTTCGGGTATTGATCTTTAGCAGCAGTAATTACTTTTTCAGGAGCAAGGGATACTTCTATCTGTGATTCAGAATCAACCCAAGTTCCGTCACTTGAAAAATTTGCTGACATTTTTGCTGAATTCATTTTGAATTCAGCTTCAAATACTGAAGAATTCTCTTTTCCCCATTTTACAGAAGAGGCTCCGGGATATTTCAGGTTGAAGGCACTTTTTACTGCTTCAGGAACTACTATCTTACTGTATGCTGCGTTTGAAGCCTGCACATTTAATGCAAATATGCAGATGAGTGCGAGGATTCCGATGATTTTCTTTTTCATTTTTGTTTTTATTTTATTTTGTTTTGTTTTTGTTTATTGTTTAGTGTCCGCCGAATTTCCATTGAATTCCCGGCCTGAATAAAATTGCATTATTATTGTCATAACTTACTCCGAGAGAGATAAGAAGATCTTTCTGTATATAATATCCAAAACCCGCAGCACCGACCAGTTCTCCTCCGGAAAGCTCAGATGTATTTGCTAATAAAGCTTTTGTATTATTGTGCGATATTTTATTTGAACTTACCGGTATGCCTTCAGCGGATTCACTCCCTCCGAATGCAGCAGTATTTCCGTACACTTCAGCAAATATTAGGCTAGCCGGAGATAGAGTATATACAGTTCCCAGAGAAAAATTGAAAAGATTGTTTGCAGTAATGCTATCCGGATTTCCTACAAATGTATAACCCAGATTTAAACTTGTAAAAAAAGGTCCCATAGTTTTGCTTACTATAATGAAAGGAGTGTAATCTGTTTTGCCTGTTCCAATCTGTCTGTTATTTGCTGTAGGAAGTTTGACTTCACCTGCAATTGATATCGCCGGAGAATTTTTCTTTTCAGACAAGATCTGATAAAACAAAGTAATTTCAAGATCTCCAACTCCACTCTCAGGGGGAATATTTTTATGATTTATGCTTGTGAATAATACAGGTTCAACTAATAGAGTAAGTTTTTTTGAAATACCGTATTCAATGGCTAATGGCACAGAGGTTT
>JBBRMY010000119.1:0-7853 GCA_038230595.1 Ignavibacteria bacterium | reverse complement strand
TACAGGACCGATCGAGTTCAAAGATAATCTTCGGTGCTCATCTGTTTTAAAAAATAAATGAATGATGCCTACGCCGAGATCGAATCCATCAAGGACAGCATAGCCGATCAATAAAACTCCGATAAGAATGAACCAGATAGTGTTAAGATCCATTTTTATTATCTTTATTATTTTTTATAAAACCTTCACCTGCCGGACGGAACATTACTGTATCTTCACTGTTTGCCTCTTCCGGACCACCCTGTATTTTTTTATTCATAACATATAGCCAGACAAGAAAAAGCAGAATATAAATAAGAACAAACAGAACCAATGAAGTCCATACTTCACCTGTTTTTATAGATGGTGAAACTCCGTCGGATGTTCTGAGCAATCCATAAACTATCCATGGCTGTCTGCCAAGCTCTTTAGCTGACCATCCGGCAAGATTTGCAATGTATGGCAATGGAACAGAGAACATAAAGATCTTTAGCAGCAACCTGCTGTTAAATATTTTATCTTTTCTTAAGGCAAATAGTCCTATAGTTGTTATCAGAATAAAATACATGCCGAGCGCTATCATAATATGGTAGGTCTGAAAAGTCAGCTGTACATTCGGGCGGTCTTCCGGTTTAAATTTATCCAGCCCGGTTATCTCACCGTTAAAATCAGAAGTCATTAAAAAGCTTAACAAGCCTGGGATCGGAATTCCGGTAACGCTTTCTTTTTTAGTGTCTACCCAGCCGAATAAATAAACAGGAACATTTCCACTGGTAATATAATGTCCTTCGAATGCCGCAAGCTTTGCGGGCTGATAATCGCCGACTATTTTTGCATGCTTATGTCCTTCAACTAACTGAGCGATAGAAAAAATAAAAGTAAAGATAAGGGCTATCTTAAAAGAGATACTTGCAAATTCAGTGTGCCTCTTTTTCAGTAAGTAATAAGCAGAAATACTCATCACGAAAAAACCACCAACTATAAAAGCTCCTGTTACAGCATGAAGTATCGAGATCATTGAAGAAGGATTAAAAACCACAGCCCAGAAGTCAGTAATGAGAGCTTTCCTGTAAATTCCTTCGCCTACGATTTGATAACCGGTTGGAGTTTGCTGCCATGAATTTGCAATTATAATCCAGATAGCAGAAAAGATAGAGCCTAGAGAGACCATTAATGTTGCGAAGAAATGCGTTGAAGGCTTAACTCTATCCCATCCAAATAAGAGAATTGCCAGAAAACCTGATTCCAGAAAAAATGCAAAGATACCTTCTGCAGCTAAAGGTGAACCGAATATATCACCGACAAATCTTGAGTATGTTGACCAGTTAGTACCGAATTGAAATTCCATGACAATGCCGGTAGCAACACCGACGGAAAAGTTTGCAGCAAAAACTTTTACCCAGAATTTACAGATCCTTTCGAAATTCTTTTTTTTGAGAACGACATAATTGTATTCCAGGATGACCATGATGGCACCAAGACCAATGCTTAACGGCGGAAAAAGATAATGGAACAGAATAGTAATGGCGAATTGAAGACGGGAAAGGAATAAGGTATCAAATTCCATAGGAAGCTTTTTGGCAGTTGTTGTAAGATAAAGAGAAATGAGGTGGGTTGAACTGTAAAAGGGAGTGGTAAGGGGGTGCTGCAGAAAGGTGGGCGCTTCTAAAGTGAAACCTTGTCCGACGCATCCGCGTCGAAGGTGACGTTCCGATAAATCGGAACTAAAACACCAACGGCGGAGGGGAAGAGAAAATCATTGTCTCAGGCTTGCAGCCTGAATTGAATTTGTCTATTTACATGGGGCTCTGCCCCAAGTTTTGATGTATCAGGCTTTCAGCCTGTGTAGTGATGGCTGCCTTCAGATTGCAGCCTTCTAAAGTGAAAGCTTGTTCAACGCATCAGCGTTGAAGGTGTCGTTCCGATATATCGGAACTAAAACACCAACGGCAGCAGGAAAGAGAAAAGCATTGTCTCAGGCTTGCAGCCTGAATTGAGTTTGTCTATTTACTTGGGGCGCTGCCCCAAGTTTTGATGTGTCAGGCTTTCAGCCTGTGTAGTGATGGCTGACTTTAGATGGCGGTCTTTTAAAGTGAAACCTTGTCCGACGCATCTGCGTTGAAGGTGACGTTCCGATAAATCGGAAGTTAAACACCAACGGCGGAGGGGGAAAGAGATTGATATGGGGACTTCAGAAAGGCAATTGGTAAACGAGGGAAATATTCGATGAAGAATTGTGTTTCATTTTCGGGATCCCTGCTTTCGCAGGGATGACAGAAATATGATTGGGTTTTTTGATCAGTATTATGAGATCGGATTTATGAGATTGGTAATATGAGATCGGATTAATGAGATTGGTTGTTTGAGGTTTCGTTATTGAGGTTGGATATTTGTGATTGGTTTTATGAGTATATCTTAATTCTTAAAGTGATTATATTCATGAACGTTCTTTATAACAATTCTTTGGTTCGCCGTCGGGTAGTCCCCTACGGTGATTAAATGGGAATCCGGTTAAATGCCGGAACTGTCCCCGCAACTGTAAAGAAGAAGAGCAGCCATTTTTTGCGCCACTGTTAATTAATAACGGGAAGGCGGCTGTAAACTGCTTCTGAGTCAGGAGACCTGCCTTGAATTGATTCATTAGATCTTCGTGGGAAAAGATCGGCTGATCTGATAGAAAGCTCCTGTTTTCTTTTATATCTTCAAAGGTATTTTCCCTTCGCAAGGTTAATTCGCAAGATGAATAAAAGAATACAGGAGTTTTTTTTATGCCCAAAAATCAAAGCAGCTTAAATTGAATAATTCAGTTTGTCCATCGTGTAATACTGAGTTCGAATGCAAAGCAAATACATTTGAAACCTGTTGGTGTACAACTATCGACCTGAATAAAGATGAAAGACTATATTTAAAAAATAATTATGAAGGCTGCCTGTGCACTAAATGTATAGACGATATTAAAGCTAAGTTAAAAGATGAATTAAATTAAAAGATATAGTTGAATAAATTTATTTTAATATTGTTTATACTTTCATCAGCATTTAATATTTATGCTCAGGATGATATTAAGACTGATGAAATAAAAGTTATTTCTTCCTATGGAACTGACATCTTATCATCTCCATCTCACATAACTGTATTAGATAAAAACTCACTGCATAATAGGAACGGCTCTAATATTTCAGAAATTCTGAAAACAGTTACAGGAGTTTTTGTGAAATCATATGGAGGTCCAACAGCACTTCAGACAATTTCAATGAACGGGCTTGGAGCAGAGCATACTGTAATTCTTTTAAACGGCTCGAAATTAAATTCCATGCAGAATGGATTATATGACCTTGCTTTAATTCCATCATTAAGCATTAAAAAAGTTGAAGTATTAAATAACGGATACAGTACATTGTTCGGCTCTGAAGCTATAGGGGGAGTTGTTAATATCATTACAGATAATTCATTAGAGAAAAAGCTGAAGATCGATCTGAATTCTGCATACGGATCATTTAACAGCAAAGATATTTCTTTTGATATTTCAAGCAATATAAAAAAGTTTAGCTTTGACTTTTCAGCCTCAACGCATAACTCTGATAATGATTACTCTTATTATTACGATAACGGAACAGAGAACGAACTGAAATACAGAGCAGGAGCGGGATATAATATTTCAAATTATTCAGTCTCATCACAATATATTTTCAGTCCATTTGTTAAGACAAGCTATTATACACAATTCGTAAACTCACGCAGAGACCTTCCCGGTTTAGAGACAGGTTATTCCGCTCCTACTGCATCTCAATCAGATAAAGACTGGAAAAACATTCTGCAGGTTAATTACTCAAAGAAGAATATTTCTGTTATTTCTGATATTAACTTTCAAAATAATTTATTGAATTACCACACTGAGAATGTGATCAACAGCTATTACAAAAATATATTACTTTCCGGTGCTTCCAGGATAGAGTTAAATGCGAAAGATAATCTATATGTTTTGGGATCAGAGGTAAAATACGGAACACTTTACAGCAATGAAACTATCTCAGATATAAACAGAAAGCATTATTCAGTTTTTAATTCAAATACTTTGAAGTGGAAAAATTTATCTTTTTTCCCATCACTTCGCTATGATTATTTAACTGACCTTGAAAAAGGAGCAGTGACCTATAGAATTGGATTAAACTATAAGCCCTTAGAAAAAACAGATCTTCATTTTAGAGCAAATGCAGGAAGAAATTTCAGAGCACCGACATTTAATGATCTGTACTGGAAAGATGGGGGGAATCCTGAGCTTAAGCCTGAGTACTCACAAAACTACGAAGCAGGGATTGTATTTCACGGAAGATCAGTCTTTGAATATACTCTGGACTTTTCTTATTTAAATATTGACCTGCAGGACAGAATAGTTTGGATCCCTCACAGAGGATCGGTCTGGAGCCCTGTTAATATCGGCAGATCAAGATCTAATATTTTAATTTCCTCTCTTCAGCTTCAATATTCCTTTAGCAAAGAAATTTTTGTTAAGAGCGGACTCTCATATACAGACAATTCATCAGTGAAGACAAGTGAAAATTATGCACAGGACCCTACAACCGGAAAACAGATAATTTACATTCCTGTTAACCAAGTTCAGGCAAGTGTTGAATTTAAAGCAGCAGCCGGAGGGATAAATTTATTTTATTCATATCTCGGGAAGAGATTTTCCAATCAGGAAAATCTGGATCAGCTGTCTCCTGTAAATTTATTAGACGGAAACATATTTTATAAATTTAATATCGTTAAACTTCCGGCTGAAATAAAATTTGAATTAAATAATATAACTAATTCGGATTACCAGATAATATCAGGTTATCCGACACCTTTAAGAAATTTTAAATTAAAACTAAACCTGGGTTACTCTTTATGAAAAAAACATTACTATCATTTGCTTTAATTGTATCGGCATTATTTTTAAATTTTAATATCACCTACTCACAGAATACGAAAGCATATATACTCAGCGAAGGAAGCTTTTCTCCGGGGGCTGCGAAGCTTTCACTTTATCAGTATTCAGGCAACAGCTTTTCATTAAATGTTTTTTCACCGGGAAATATCGGATTATATCCTGACGGACTTGCAAAATTTCAATCTAATCTTTACATGCTTGAGCAAGGGAATTTTGGGGGAGCGGGAAAACTGTATAAGCTTGATTCAGCAGGTACAGTTGTTAATTCAAAAGTATTTGGTACGAATCCATATTCATTAACTGTGATCAACAATAAAGTTTATGCAACAAACGGACCCGGCAGTAAAGTAACAGTACTCGATATTAACACATTAAATATAATTAAAGAAGTAAATGTTGGAGTCTATCCGCAGGAAATACTGGGGTTTCATAATAAAGTGTTTGTTTGCAATACCAGCGCATTCGGAGGTGCTTCAGATTCTTCAGTTTCAATAATTAATTCGGCAACCGATTCAGTTGTAGCAAGAGTATTTTTTAATTATCAGCCGGTAGCGATCGCAATAACGAACGATCAGAAGCTGCTGATCGGTACAACCGGACCGCAGGGAACAATTTACAAACTTGATCCGGATACTTACCAGAAGCTCGACAGCTTTACAGTTGCAGGCGGAGTTGATAAAGACATTTGTGTTGATAAGAATTCAAATTATGTCTATTTCATAAATTACAACAATAATATAGGAAGGCTGAATTTATCAACCAGAGTTTCGGATGAATTCATTATGAATCCGAATCCTGCTTCATCATTTTTTTACGGATATAATTTTGATTACACAAATAATAAACATTTTATTGCAGATGCGAAAAATTTTACAGTTTCCGGAAGTCTTTATATTTATAGTCAGGCAGGAGTTCTGGAGCATACTTATACAACGGGAGTTGCACCAAGAAGAATAGTATTTGACAGAACGAACAGTGTTGATGTAAGATTTATTTCAGAATTAGTTAACGGATATAAACTTTCACAGAACTATCCTAATCCATTTAATCCGGCTACGACAATAAAGTTTTCAATTCCTTCTTCAGAATTTGTTAGCCTGGCAATTTATGATATGAGTGGTAAGGAAGTTGATAAGCTAATAAACGAAAGTAAAAGAGCAGGCAGTTATGAAGTGAGCTTTAATGCAGCAGCATTATCAAGCGGAGTTTATTTTTATAAGCTTAATGCCGGGAGCTTTAGCGAAGTGAAGAAGATGACCTTAATTAAGTGAAAAAGCGAGGTGATGAAAAACACCAATGGAGCGGAAACTCGTTTGAGTTATAATTATAGCGTCTCAGGCTTACAGCCTGAATTTACTTCAGATTTTACTTGGGGCGTTGCCCCAAGTTTTGATGTTTAAGGCTTTCAGCCTTTAAAGCATTGTAAACAAAAAAAGGGAAGCCATTGGCTTCCCTTTTTTATTCCCGTGCGGGAGTAACTTTTTTTAACAGCTTGTATTATTTATACTCTTTAACTTTCTGCAGGATATATGCTGCGATAGCTTCTGCTTCTTTTTGCTTTAGTCCCTGATTAGGCATCGGAGGATAGTCAGGATTCATTTTAACAGGGTTATAAACGAATGCTGCTACTTTCTTAACATTGTCGTTATACTTAGGCAAAGTCTCCTTGTAAGGAGGTCCAACAAGCTTTGTATCAAATCTGTGACAAGCTGAGCATCTCGTATTGAATATTTCCTCTCCACTGATACCGGTAGTATTTACAGCTATAGTCTTTGTTTTCTTTTCATACTCTTCAGCTTTAACATTTACTTCCTTAAGGTGATCTTTTAGTGAAGCTGAAACGGCTGCATTATCTCTCAATGCAGAAAAAACAACTACCAGAAGTATCATAATAAATGCGCCGGTAGTATATCTCAGGTCAAGATTTTTTAATGTTGCATAAAGAAGATTGCATGCAAGCAGTAAAGCTACAAGTGCCAGACCCGTGTATAAAAATATTGAGAATGAAAGTGCTGAACCGGGAAGGTTCATAAAATTTATAAAAATGAAAAGAGGAAGAATTATACAGGAAACAAAAGCTATTAAGGCACCTGTTTTTTTAACATAATTCATATACCCTACTTCACGATGCTGCAATCCACCCTGCCATTTAAAGAAGAAGAATAAAATAGAAACACCGGTAACTGCAAAAGACCATGAAAAGAAATATAAAGTATTAAGCATAGCAGCCCAGGAGAATACCACTCCAAAAAAGCCGGCTGTTTCCCATTCTAAAGGATTTGAAGCAGCATGTACAGCTGCCATGAACATCCAGATAGCAATTATAAGGAAAATATTTGCATAAAATCCCGAGACGGTTTTAGATCTTTTTACTTTTACTTCATACTCTTCGATCTCTTCCGGGATTACCTCACCTGTCAAAGCAACGTCACCACTCTGTAAGGCTGTATTACCTGCATGCTTTCCCTTTACCATATCTTTAAGAGTATCTACTACTCCTTCAATATCAAAATTACTTTTAAATTTATAAATAAAAGTAATTCCAAAAACAAACAGTATGGCGGAAAAAAGCATCAGTCCTATTGTAATGCTTTTCGATTCAAACAGCAGCTGAGCATAAACAAATGTAATTGAGAAAACAGGGATCATTCCAAGACCAATACCTACATTCTTGCTTGCAGTAAGAGTATCCATAAGATCTCTTGCAAAGTTATAATCTCTCCTGTTGTGGGATTTTTTATACCTTCTGTTGAAAAAAGTTGCAAGCATTGAGCTTCCGAACAATATCCCAACATATGCAGAAAAAAGCATCAGGGAAAGTATAAGAATAAACTTTAAAACCTGAACATGGGTTTCATTCGGCGGAATTACTAATTGATCGAGAAAGTCCATTTGTTAATTAAAATATTTTAATCAGTTTATCAATAGAAAGTATAACTAT
>JBBRMY010000118.1:0-7937 GCA_038230595.1 Ignavibacteria bacterium | reverse complement strand
TTCCAGAACAAGCTTAACAGCATTGACCTTAAATTCCTTGTCAAAGCTACGGTAGGATCTTTTAGTATCCATAATTTTGTAGTTCCTTTCTGTTACAAAATTACGTTATTCGAAGTGTAATTCAAAGTGGGGGAAGATCAACTATTTAACTTTTTGATCTCCGGACTATCTGCGGTTAAAAGATCTAGCAGGGTACAGCTATTAAAAAGTAGCATACTTGCTGCGACCAAAATAAATAGATTAATTTTACGAAAACTGAACATAATTGAATGAGTTTTTACAATTTTTGGCAGAAGATCAATCACCTTCTTCATCAGAATCGAATGAATAAAGCATCTCTTCATAATAAATTTTAAATAAACCGTTCTCTTTCCTGATCTTTAATATTTTTTGACCTTGGTCATTATAATTATTGCTTGAATAATACTGAGTAAATTGAACTGAAGCGGTTTCATTTACATTATTAAATTCTTTAACCTGAAAATCGGCAATGTTGATATAAAGATTTTTGGCAGCTGAATACATTTTAACTCTATCCTGAGTCCAGTCAGAATAACCATAACTAGAAGCCTTTCCTGTTTTGGTTCTTTTAATCCCTTTAAAGTCAGTTGAATAGCAATTAATGTAATCAGTATAATTTTTTTTAGTCTGAAAGTTCACCCAGTTATTTACAAAATTTTCTACATAGGATTTTGTAAAAGGAATATTGCTTTCAGTAGAACTTTTATTTTTGAGCTCCTTTTCTTTTAGATCTAATTCTCTTTCTTTGAGTTCCAGCTCTTTCTTTTTAATTTCATCCGGTGAAATTGAATTATCTGTTTTTGTCTCTGTAATTATCGGCTTATCAGTTTTATTTTTAATAGCAAAAAAATAAATTGCAGCACCACAAATAATAACAACAGCGATTAACAGAATCATGTATATCTTCTTTGAGTTATTTGGCTCCATCTATAATAGTGTATTATTTTTCAATTATTGTTCTTTGTTAAATCCCAAAGATAAGTACCATTGTCAGTATATCTTCTCCAGTCCCCGCTCATTTTTCTTCCTCCATCTGAAACTGTTCCGGAAAACATACCGGCACCTTTAACGCCCTTGTCTTCAAATAAAACTATTTCTTTACTTGCATTATTAAACGTACCTGTAAAGTCTGCTCTTTTACCTTCCGGATGGCTTTGCCAATATATTATGCTGTAACCGGAGATATCTTTGCCGTCAAAAGAAGAAACGTACATCTTCCAATAAGTACCATCCATAATAGTACCGGAGTAATTTCCGATCAGGTTAACCTTATTATTGCTGCCTGATGACTGTTCTGAATTATATGTTGAATTGTTTTGCGAGCTATTTTGCTTTTCTTTAGTATTGTTAAGTTCCCGTTCTTTAAGCATTAACTCCTTTTCCTTAAGCTCAAGTTCTTTTTGCTTGAGAACATTGTCATCGTTTTTATTGCAGGAAATGAAACTAATGGAAATTAAAATCAGACTTAACCAAAAGTAAAATATGTTAATTTTCATTATCAATCATTTTTATGAATTAATTCGTAATCAATATCTTTATATATTTCGTAGAATTCCTTAAATTTCTTTCATAATTAGGAATATTATTTTTTCAATATTTGAAATTCTACCCGCCTATTAAGTTGCCGACCTTCTTCAGTTTCATTTGTAGCCACAGGTTTTGTTTTTCCGTAACCTTTAGAAACTATGCGGTTAGTGCTAATCCCTTTGGAAAATATATATTCTGAAACTGAACCGGCTCTTTCATAAGAAAGTTTATTATTATACTCATCTGTGCCTACATTATCCGTATGTCCGGATAACTCGATCTCGATATTTGGGTTATCAGAAAGGAGCTTTACAACTCTATCTAACTCAAAAAAAGACTCGGGTTTTAAACTCGCTTTATTAAAATCAAAAAATATATTCTTAATTGTAAATGTTTCGCCTACTTCAATAGGTTTCATTTCAATGTTCAGATCCATTTCTTTGTATTGACCTGTTCCTGTAAGATCAATAGTGTTTGAAATAGAATAGTATCCTGTAGCTTTTGCTATAAATGAGTATTGAAATCCGTACGGCAATGTGATTTTGTATATTCCTGTAGATGGATTTGTCCTGGCTCTTCCCACTTCACTTCCATCTTTGAGGGAATAATAATAAATATCCGCTTCTAACGGTAAACTGTTTGCAGGATTTAATACTTTTCCAGAAACCAGAACAACTGGATTAGGTCTATCTTCTTCTCTAAGCCTTATTCGAAAAATATCACTTTCTCCATAAGTATTTTGCGAAGATACTAAATAAGCATAATCACCTTTTGCAGCGATTGAATAATAAGCATCCCAATCCGTTGTATTTATGTTTGAACCCATGTTTACAGGATCTGTCCAATTAAGCCAAGTATTATCTAATCTTTTAGAAGAATATATATCAGTATTTCCATAACCTCCAACCCGATCATTTGCAAAATACAAAGTTGTATTGTCAGACGATAAGAAAGGTGCAAAAGAACCTTGAGAACCAATTGTGTTAATATTTAAACCAATATTTATTGGTTCTGACCACATTTCATATTCATTTAAAAATGAAATGTAGATTTGATTTTTGTGATCTTCAGGTCTGGAATTAATAGAAAAGCTAAAAAACATTACTTTTTTATTATTTGTTAAGAAAGCATTCCCCCATGCTCTGTCTTTAAATTTATCAAAGTTTATAATATTCAATTTTTGAGGATATCTCCATCCGTTGGCTAATTTTTCAGATAAATAATATCCACTTTCTTTATTTTTACCTTTAAAAATTAAACTAACCAACAATGTATTGCCATCCGGTGAAATAGATCCAAAATTTACCGAGATTAATTCCTTACGAGTTCCAAAATCAACAAATTGTTTGGCAGGCTTCCAAATATTATTTTCATCCAATTCACTATACCAAGTTTCCTGCTCTACAGTTCCCTCCTGCAAATTATAATTCCTTGTCCAATAAAGTGTTTGCCCGTCGGGAGAAATCAGTGGTGCCAATTCTCCATATTTAGAATTTATATCTGGACCTAAGTTTTCTTTTTCAAAGTTATTTTTTGTAGATTTTCAATATTATTTCCATTTGTAGGTTGTTGCGCCTTTGGTTTTGCTTTGTTTTGGCAATAAATATCTGATAGATTAAAAGAGAGAATTATAAAAATAATAGTAAAAGTTTTCATGATAAGAATAATTAAAATTTAAATTTAAAAAGTAATTTGTTTATAACGGTTTACAACAGACCCAGGCACAGCTTTACTTTAATTATTTTTTTAACAGATTCATTTATTTGCTCTTTAAAAGCTGAGTTTGAATTGTATTTATTTAAAATCGAACCCATCAATTGATTTTCATCAGATGGCATTAGTATCATATCGCAGCCGGCATCAACTGCTTTAAATGATGGGAAAGTAAATGTATTTAGTGCACCCATATTCATAGCATCAGTGATCACGATACCCTTGAATTTCATTTTTCCTTTCAGAAGATCAGTTACAATTTTTCGTGAAAGTGTTGCGGGATTGCCTTCTGTATCATAATCTGTATTATTTCTTACTGCGATATGCCCTACCATGATTGAAATTAACGGAGAATGCTCGATCAAACCTTTGTAAACATCTAATTCTTTCAAATCTCCGTCTATATAAACGAGTGCTTTATGTGAATCTCCTTTTACAAAACCATGTCCGGGAAAGTGCTTTGCTACAGCCAATATATTATTTTTCTGAGATTCAGTAATAAATGTATTTGAAAGATCTTCAATAACCTTTGAATTATTTCCAAATGATCTGTCTCCAATGATCTCACGATTTATATTATTATCACAAACGGGAGCAAAGTTCTCATTAAATCCAATATTGCTGAGTGTTTCAGATATTTCTTTTGCGATCTTATTACATTGACCAATATCTTTTATTGTATTTGTTGCAGGAAAAGGTTTTAAATCCGAAATTTTCATATTTATCAGACTAGGCTCAGCATCAGTTGAGAATAAAAGAGGAAGTGAGCCTGATCTTAAAGCAGTTTCTTTAAAGTCCTTAATTAAATTTGTAAATCTTGCTTTTGTACCGCCAAGAAAAACAACACCGCCAACTTTTTTATTTTTTATTAAACTTAAAACAATATCATCCGGCTTGCCATTGTTACCGGCTGAAGTAATTATCATCTGCGCGATTCTGTCATTATCAGACATACTATTAAAAACCGATTCAGTTAAAGAGTTTAATTCTGCATTATCTTTATAAAAATCATTTAATGTAAATTTTGAATGCTGCTTTATTATTTGCGGGGAACTGCTTTTTTCATCCGACGGGTTTGCAGCATCGTTTTTAATAGTATCCTCATTTCTCTTATCGGTAGGTGGATTATTATTTTTATCGGATGTATTATCATTATTATCACAGGAATAAAAGGAAAGACAGCAGAAAATTAAAATTATATATCTGATCATATCAATAGTAGAATTACGGTTAATTTGTTTTTACTTTAAAAGGGTAACTTGTTGTAGTATTTATTTTTTCTCATCTCTTAAACTTTATTTACCAGAATTCTTATTATCTTTTTGATCAAACCATCTTCTAATTACAAAAGAATTGGGACTATCATCTGACCAGGAATTACGCGGAGTTCTTTTATTGCAAAGATTTTTCAGCACCTGGACAAGATCTTTTTTTGCAACTCCACCTGCTGTATGTGCGCTTTGTATCGTTGTGCTTTCGTCATAGACAATGATAAGATGCCCTTTCCAAACGATCAGATCCAAAGGCTTTACTTTTTTTGCAATCGCTTCAGCGCTGAGACCCTTTATCTCAACCGGATCACCAAAACTAACAAGCTGATAAGTATTTCTCGGACTATACCCATTTGTAGCTTCATACAGCAGCCCGGAGCAGTCAACTCCTTTGAGCATCCAGGTTTTGTTATCTTCAAAATTTAATGGTTTTGAAGGAGGATAAAATTTCATCATTTCTGGCACTCCACTGAGATTATTTGCTCCCCACACATACAAAGCGCCAATACTTTTATCGAAATAATTAAATATTTGGTCTTTTTCAGGACATTCTTTATTTGGTGAAGCAATTTTTTTGTCTGTAAGTTTTACAAATCTGGAATCTATGTAAAGACTATCACCTCCCAAAATAATATCGTACTCATCACATTTTACAGTATAGATGTAGTGATCTTCGACTTTATACGAATTTAATATTTCAAAGCATGTGCCTGGATAGGCAACAAATTCAACTTCCTTTACCAAGCCGGTTTTGCTTTTTTTAAGAGTATAACCATTGCTTCCCCCAAAAACATTTTTAAAATCTTTTGAACAGAGTACGGGAGTATTTATGATCGAAACTGCAAAATTTTTATTTCCGCTAATATTTGCGCCGGAATCAATTTTAATTTTTTTATCAGCATTCATTGAGCCTTTTAGTGTGTCATTTTTATCAGTGTTTACTATAGTTCCATCTTTACCTGACTTTATGATCTCTTTCTTTTCATTTGAACAGGATGAAAGCAAAAGAGTTAGAAAAAGCAAAGCTATTAAATTGATCTTATTCAAAAGAGCTGTAAGTAATTGAAATTTATTCTAAGATATTTATTTCCAGGTATCGACCTGAATGTTTTTGACTTTTTCAATTTTCCAGTCGTTATTATACTTTGATAAAATAAATTCCTGTTTATATCTGCCATTTTTATTGTAGGGATCATAAGAAAAATAATCAACAGTTACTGAAGCTTCCGATTGAAACTCATAGTTAGTAGTTATACTCGATATGCTGGTAGATGTTATTCCTCCAAAGGATTTAATCGAGCTAAAACGATCATAAGATCCCCATGAACTATTTCGCTGTTTGCTATAAGCACCTCTGAAATCCTGACTCCCTAAGTCATTAATAAATCCGCTCACAACGCTAGAAGCAGAAGAAACATTAGTTGTTGTTACCGGAGGTGGAGGCTGCTTTGAAGTATTGCCACTGTTTGTGCTGCTATTGCTTGAATTGCTACCGGTATTACCTGAATTGTCCGATGAATTGGTCTTTAACTCATTGGAGGTAATCTGATTACTATTGGTTGAGTTATTACTCATGTTAAGAATAATAATCAAGGTTACAGTCACAATTACACATGCGCCGATTATCGTCAATATGAGAGCATTGTTTGATTTTTTTGGAGGTTCCTGATATTGGGAATAACCGGGATCTACAAATCTTGTTTTGTTATGATCGTTTTGATTATAATTATTTCCAACAATTCTGGTTGAATTATGATTTGATGTACTTCCTGCATAATTGAAACCTGAATCATTAAATGCATTATTGAATTCTGCACATGACTGGAATCTGTCTTCAGGATTTTTTGCACAGGCTTTTTGAATAATACTATTTATATAAGGATCAAAACCTGTAATATAAAGATCAAGGCTTGGAACTCCTTCAGTTAAGATCGAGTTCATAAGTTCGTAATCACTTTCAGTACGTGTATTATATGGGATCTTTCTGGTCAGCATTTCAAAGAAAAGAACTCCTAAAGAATATATATCAGTTCTCAGATCTACTTCTTTTCCAAGAACCTGTTCAGGACTCATATAATATAATGAACCCATTTTTGTTCCGGTCTTTGTCATGCTTTTATTAGTATCGGTCAGCTTTGCAATTCCAAAGTCGAGGATCTTAGCTACATTTTCTGATGAAACAATAATGTTTGAGGGTTTCAGCTCTCTGTGAATGACACCATTCCTATGAGCAAATTCGATTCCTGTAAGGATCTGGCGAAATATTGTGATACAATTTTCAGTTGAATAAAGCTCACCGCTTTCTACAAGCTTATCAAGTACTTTACCTTCGCAGAACTCTGTTACGATGTAAAATAAACCACCTTCCTCAATGAAATCATAGATGTTAACGATATTGGGATGGTTAAGCTTTGCTAATATCTTTGCTTCATTTAAGAACCGAAGCCGGAACTCGGGGTTAGAAGTCAAATTCTGATGCAGGATCTTTATGGCGACTGCCCTGTCAATATGGATATGAGTACCTTTATATACAGTTCCCATCCCGCCTTCTTCTATAAAATCAGTAATCTTATAGTTGCTGATTATTTTTCCTATCATACTTTAAAAAAATTTAAAAATTCTAAATAATTATACTAAATTTTTAACTGTTTCAGATCAGTCACCAAGAAAATCCTTACTTGTGTAATAAACTTTCTCGTCGAGTTCTTCTGTAATAAGATATTCATCGTTTGCTTTTACAAACACAAGATTACTTTTTACTTTGCCATTGTATGACATTGCTTTTTGGTAATTGTTACATTCAAAAGACTTATCGTAAATTAATTTATACTTGTTATTTCCTAAATTCTCCACAGAGATGTTTTCCGGATTTAGTTCAATTCTGTCATAAGTCTTATAGAATTTTTTTTTATCCTGCATGACTTTATCAACGGAGATAATCCCGCCTTTGTAATAATTTACAAATTCGGAGTAAAATTGATGCAGGTCTTCCTTTTTCTTTATTGAGGTAATCCATTTGTTCAAAATATTCTTCAGATTGTTTTTAGAAACATTCTCGTTTTCAATTTCCTTCTTATCTGAATTTTCTTCACCTTTAATATTTTTTTCTTCTTTTACTATCTCATTACCAGATTGTGAAGTATTATTAGTATAGTTACTATTATTAAGATTAACAATAATTATGGCTGCAATTGTAACAACTATAAAGATACCAATTAAAGACAAGATAAGTGTTTTGTGTGAACTTTTTTTTATTGGCTGGTATGATCTTCCCCCGATATTTGTTACATAACGAAGAACGTAAAGTCGTTACATTTTTAGTTTAGTTAAAGAATTTAATAAAAATTAATTTTAGATTCAAATTCAAACGGCGAAAGATATCCTAAAGTAGAGTGCTTTCTTTGC
>JBBRMY010000117.1:0-8022 GCA_038230595.1 Ignavibacteria bacterium | reverse complement strand
GATTCGATCAAGGACGTGCGTTCTACAAGAAAATCAGGATCATCTTTCATTATAAAGTTTTCATCGGAAGGCAGGCTCTTTCCAAAAGGCTCATCACTAAATACCATGGGCTTTGCCATTTCTGCAAATTTTTTCCCCACTTCGCTTCTTTCAAATTTCAATTCTCCGGAAGCATTCTTAACAGCCATGTTCATATGCTTAAGCATTTGAGAAACTGTCATAGTTCCCCATAATGCTTTTGAATCTGCTGTTAGTTTTTCAATGCGCTGTATTACGTTTGAGTTTTCAGTTTTATCAAACAGACTTTTCATTTTCAATTATTTTATTTTTTCAAATTTATAAAGAAGAATCCCTCACTTTTCTTCATATTCATTTATAAAGAGGATATCCACCACGTATTTCCCGAAGGATCTTTAAAGCCACCACCTTTTTCTGCATAAGATTGCTTTTGAGGCTTCATAAAAGCAGAAGCTCCATTTGCCAGAGCAATCTCATAAGTTTTATCTGCATCTTCAACATAGATATAAATATCAGATGTCTCAGCTTTGAATTCTTCATTAGATTCAGAGATCATTATAATACTTTCTCCGATTCGGATCTCAGCATGCTGCACTTTATTTTCTTCCCTCAGCATTTTAAAGCTTTCCTCTGCATCGAAAACTATTTTTAAAAATTCAATTAATTTATCGGCTCCTTTAACCCGCATATAAGGCATCAGCCTGTTATGTCCTTCTGCGATCTTTATATTCTCCATTTAATAGATAGTTTACTGAAGTTACAATTTTAACATTTAATCTTATAGTGAGATTTTTGTTGCGATCCAAACCTCGGGATCGAAATAACGGAAGGAATGTCTTTCTATCCTGTCATTTTTCAGCTTAATTATATCAGATCGGAAATCTGTAAGAATGGACCTTAACTTGCCAGAATTTGAATTAATAAGCTTGCCAATATAAGAAGCAACGGTACGCTGAGCAGGAGTTAAGCTTTTATTTCTTTTATATGATCGCAGAATATTTTCCAGAAGATCATAGTTTTCCAGATCATAGTGGATAAAAAAAGATAAGATCCTCCCCGCATTAAGCAGATCTTTACGGAAATTCTTAAAACGATGATTGAATAAAAGATTTAGAGTATTAAGAGAGTTTTCTGCATCACCGGAATTGAAATAAAGAAGCGCGATATTATAATATACAGATAGAAGATAATCTTTTGTTATTTTACTTTCATTAACTTTCAAATGCTCTAAAACAGATTCAGCGTATCTTTTAAAATCTGCAGCACCTCTTTTGAGAAAAAGAAATCTCAGAAATATTGTATTAGTATCAAGATCAGCAATTAAATCAGTTTCGCTGTCATTAACTCTTCTATTTTTGTAATGACGTAATTGCTTTTCAAACTCTTTTGTATTACCGGTTTCCAGATAGTAAGCAGCAAGATTATAAACAATAGTACTGATCTGATAATTTACATTTATTCTGAATATCTCTTCGTTGTCAATATAATTATCCCTTTTTTTCAAAAGCAGCTTTAATGCAGTGCCAAAATCTCCATTGAATTCCGAATCGAATATTTTAAGATCATAATAAATATCTTTAGCCTGAATTGTCAATGCCTGTTTCTCAGAATTTAATAATTTATTCCTGAGAATATTTTCGATCGTAAGGATTGCAACCCTGCTTCCTGTATTGTTAACCCTTTTTATCAAAATGTTGACATCACCCTGAAGCTTTGAGAATGTATTTAAATTTTTCATCTTTAAAAATATTTCATTTTCTTCCTTCTGAAGATATGACAGTTTTATTCTTTTCATATCCTTTGCCCGGATCAGCTGTTTTTGTAGTACAATTATTTCAAGTACAATTCCAAACCTTTCGTATTTGTATGCCATTACTTTAGCTTTCTCGATGTTCCGGAAGTAACCTTCGAAAAGCGATTTATTGAAAAAGATCTTTGCACTTAAAACCAGGCTATATATCAGGCTTTCAATACTACTTTTGCGATGAAATTTAATAAGGCTTTCACTGATAAGCTCATATAAATAGTTTTTAGTATATGTCAGCTGCTTAACAAACTTTTCTTTTGCATGTTTCTCTTTGATCAGTTTTTCATCATAATATCCTTTAGCGCTCTGTTTTTCGATCCCACGAAAAAGCTTTATATAAACAGAAGAAGACTTGTTTTTAGATATGAAATATCTCTTCTCGCTTTTAGACAGCGAATTAATTAAGTGGAATAGAAGGTCGGAGCTTTTCATATATATATATAGAATACTACGAATATTCAGAAAAGTTACAGATATAAATTAGAATTTGCATCGTTAGAATCCTATGAATTAACTGTAAAAAGTTTCAATTTTGGCTTCATTTATTATTATTTTATATAAAAAAATAATGTAAAATCACATGAAAATATTATGCCTTACCCTCGCTTTAATCTCCCTTTTACTATTTTCTTTTATATCAAACACAGCTTTCTCTCAAACATTTACAAGGATTGCAAACACTCCGCCATCAATTGATTCAGGCGCTTCGAGAAGCGCTAACTGGATAGACTATGATAATGATGGAAAATTAGACCTTTTTGTTTCAAATGGTCCATCATCCGGAGCGAATCCTTATCTTTATCATAATGACGGTGCAGGTAATTTCTCCAGAGTAAGCAGTATTCCGCTTACATCATTTTCGATGAAGGCTGATGGAAGCAGCTGGGGTGATTTTGATAATGACGGATTACCTGATCTTTGTGTAGTAACATGGTACAATCAAAATGATTTTCTTTTTAAAAACAATGGATTGGGTAGCTTTACATATCAGAACTCCAATGTCATTTCAACGACTGCAGGGTATTCTGAAACCTGCTCATGGGGTGATTATGATAACGATGGACTTCTTGATCTTATGGTAACAAATAGTTTTGGATCGGGGCACAGGAATTTTTTATATAAAAATATAGGCGGCGGAAATTTTCAAAAACAAGACACGGGGATAGTTGTTACTGAAACCGGAACATCCAGAGGCATAAGCTGGATCGATATTGATAACGATGGTGATCTTGATCTTTTTATTTGCAATGAGGAGAACCAGACAAATTATTTATATAGAAATAATGGAAATGGCTCATTCACTAAAATAACAAATACACCTTTGACAGTCACTCCCGGTAACTGGTGGAGCGCAAGCTGGGGAGATTATAATAACGACGGGAAGCCCGATGTTTTTATATCTAACTGGGGAGGTAAGAATGCTCTTTTCAAAAACAATGGTAACTGGAGTTTTACGGAAATTCTGAATGATACCATAGTCGGAGATATCGGACAAAATGCAATTACAGGATGGGCTGATTTTGATAATGATGGTGATCTGGATATGTTCGTATCACAGGCATATGGAACGGGTCCGCATGATAATATCTTATATAAAAATATGAAAATGGAAACTGGTACAGCTTCATTTCAACGTATTAGCGCAGGTGCTTTAACATCAGATGGCGGATGGACTTATGGATTTAGCTGGGGAGATTATGACAGAGATGGAGATCTTGATATTTTTTGTTCGAAAACATATAATCCAACAGGTACTCTTGAAAACGAAAAAAATTCTTTATTCAGAAATGATAACAATAATGGAAATAAATGGATTGAATTCAAGACTATAGGAATGAATTCTAATAAATCCGGTATAGGAGCAAAAATAAAAGTGAAAGCTAGTATCAATGGTCAACCTGTCTGGCAGCTTAGGGAAGTTGACGGACAGAACGGATATTGCACACAAAACCTTGAACAGCATTTTGGACTAGGGAATGCAACTGTTATAGATTCTGTGAGAATTGAGTGGCCTTCCGGAATGATTGATAACTATATGAATGTTCCTGTCAATAAATTTTATCGGGCAATTGAAGGACAATCTGCCCTGGTTGGAGTAAATGATAACGGCGTGGTTGTAAAAAACTTTACATTAAATCAAAATTATCCAAATCCGTTCAATCCGGAAACTAAGATTTCCTTTGAGCTTCAGAGCAGTTCAAATGTTAATTTAAGAGTTTATAATGCAGCAGGTATATTGATCAAAGATCTTTTAAATGAAAATAAGCGGGCGGGCTTTCATGAAGTAACATTTAATGCTAAGGATCTGGCTTCCGGAATATATTTCTACAAGCTTGATGGAATCTCTGGAGATGGAAAAGTTTTCAGTGATGAAAAAAAGATGGCTTTGGTAAAGTGAGAAATACATACTCAGGCAAGTTATTTGTCATACTCGACTGATTTATCGAGCATCCCGACATTCCTCTAAGCGAAAATAATTTTCTTTTTTTATGTTTGAGGGTTATAAGTTTAAAAACCTTATTTCAAAAGCTTTTAACCTTAATACAAAAACAAACAAAAAACATAACCTTATTACCTTATTCTATTTGCAAATAAGGTAATAAGGTTAATTCTTATATTACAATATTCCATTAAGGTAAAAAAATAAAATAATGTTTAAAACTGATTGCTGTAACTAAATTCTATCAGGTGGCTGTTGGTGACGTTCCGTTAACGGAACTCAAACACCAACAGCGGCGGGGAAAAAAACTGTCAGGTTTTTTAATAATTTTTAATTCCCATACCATCTTCTGACAACAAGCCGTTTTCCCTCTGTACTTACATGTCTTTGGGAGGGTTTGTTTTTCATGTTAAGGGAGCTACGTAGAAATCTGCGCTGTTCAATTTTTGAATGCAAGAATACAAATATGCTTTGACCCGCTTTTGCCAAACATTGATGATTCATTGCCTAAAATTTTTCCGATAAAAAGACTTGATAATATTTCCTTGAAAAATTTATTTTTTCTGAAAAAATGTAAACTGTATTTTAATTTATACCAAATCCTGTCGTTCAGATAGTAAATTTCTTTAACAGTATAATCTGTTTTTTTTATGTAATTAATGTAATCTTCAAATTGATTATTGTTAAGATAATCGGTGAAAATTGCAAAGCCTTTATCTTTAAGAACTCTTAAGCTTTCCTTAATAGCATTATCTCTGTGGGCTCCGGTTAGATCCATTCCATTTAATCCATCACAAAATATTACTGCATCAAATCCTTCATCCATTAATGGAAGATTTTCTGCACTGGCAGAAATAAAATTAATATTTTGATTTTTATATTTACTTTTTGCTTGAATTAAAGCATGAAGAGAAGCATCCAAACCTATTACATTTTTACAGATCACGGATAATTTGTTTGATAAATATCCAAAGCTGCAGCCAACATCTATGATAAACTCAATATCCGGATTAGTTTTTTTTATTAAGTTTACCACAAAATTATATTTCATTATTTCTGCAGCACTGCTTTCATAATCCCACGGATCATCATCTGATTTGTATTTTGCATCGAAATATTCAATTAAGCTTTCTTCATTTTTTTTTACGGAGCTATTAGCAGGAATTATAACCGGAATATCGGAGATAATTTGATTGGTGAAATTGCAATTATAACAGGTATAATCTTTTTCGTTTTTATGTAAATTTCCACCGCAATTGAGGCAGATCAATATTTCAACCAGTTTCATTATTTTCGCCGCTTAGCCTGTGTTTGTAAATCTAATTTACCTTTGTAATCATCGAGATGATTTGATTTACTTTCTTTTATCATTTCACATTTTTTTAATACCACCTTCTGACAACAAACCTTTGTCCCTCTGTACTTGCCCAGTCATTTACAGCTCTGCGCTCAGAAAGAACAGATCTTATTCTGTGCTTCAGATCGGACTTGATCACACCTTTTCCGCCTGCGCTTTCTATAGTCGTGTTTTCATCATAAACAATTATAACATGTCCTGACCATGTGATAAGATCAAGAGGCTGAAGCATAGAAACAATTTCAGAAGCCGATTTACCTTCTATATCAACAGGGCTTCCATATTTAATAAGTGAAGAAGTGTTTCGCGGTGTAGAACCATTAGTTGACTGGTAAAGCAAGCCGGAACAGTCAACACCTTTCAGCTTCCATGTTGACATAACACTTTCAGAAATATTTGCTTTAGTAGAATAAAGTTCAAGAAGCTTATCTACTCCATCACCATAATTTCCTCCCCACATATAAGGATAACCTTCAAGTGATGCCATGTTTCTTAAAATATCTTCCTTTGAGGGAAGCTTTTTTTCTCTTTCAGCAGGCTTCGTATTTACAACTGTGACAAATCTACTGTCAATATATAGAGGTGACGAGTTATATGGATAATCTTCAGTTGTTACTTCATAAATGAAATGATCTCCTTTGTCAATTGAGTTATTAATTGTAAAGACTGTATTCGGAAAAGCAATATATTCCATTTCTTTTATTAATCCGCGGTTATCGAGAGCTACTTTATTACCATTTTTCCCACCAAATACAGATTCAAAATCAGATGAGTTTAAAACCGGAGTAAAATCATTTGCTACAGCATATGCAGGGATAGTTGCATTAGCAATGCTTAGGTTTAGAGTTAGTATCAGAATTGTTAAATAGACTACATATTGTTTCATTTGTGTTTTGATTTAAAGTTTATACTACTTTTGTAAAATGTAGTTTCATTTCGACATGCTTCCCTAATCAAGTGATAACATAACTAAATATTTTCCGCTTTGTGGAATTTCGGAATCTCCGGTAAAAGCATTTGGGGACGATGTTATATCCCTTATATTTATATATAATTATAAGCTAATAAGAGTTAAATTAAACTTCAATTTCAAAGAATGAATATAAAAATACCCGTAGTATTACTGTTCTTAATGCTTAGCAGCATATCTTTTGCTCAAATTACCATAACTGAAATAATGTATGCACCAACCAGTCCGGATCCGGAATGGTTTGAAATACATAATAATACAGCTGCTGCAATAAATCTTCAGAACTGGAAATGGACTGATGGAACCGGAGTAATACGAACAATCACTTCTACACTTAATTATACAATTCAGCCTAATTCATTTGCTGTTATTTGTCAGGATAGTAATAATTTGAAAACTGCTTTTCCGGGAGTTATACAGCCAATAATTGCATCGCTGGGATGGAATTTGCTAAATAATCCAGGGGATAATGTAATATTATACGATCCATCGGGAACCAAGATTGATTCTATAAGTTATCTTTCTTCATGGGGAGGAAGCACTGGAAACAAATCTCTTGAAAGAATTAATATTTTAACTAACCCTAACGTTGCAGCAAACTGGGGTACTTCTTTAATTCATGGAACACCAAATGCTACTAACTCGATTTCTCCGAGAAATAATGATCTTGTTCTTTCCACATTTAAGCTGGCTCCGGCAAGTGTTTTGGTTAATGATACTATTACTATTACAGGAGTAGTTAAAAATACAGGAGCAAATAATGCAACAAGCTTTTCATATTCTATTTATCTTGATATAAACAGAGATAATATTCCGCAGCCGTCTGAATTGATCAACAATACATCATATGGCTCATTAAACGCTTCTGATTCAGTTACAAATAGTTTTAAATATATTCCGGCAGATACCGGACTAAAGCCATTCATTGGAGTAGTAATTTATCCTGCTGATGAAGATACTACAAGTAATAAAAAGTTTGCATCGGCGACTGTAGGAAATGTTGTGCCTTCTACTATTGGAATGATAATTAATGAGATTATGTATGCTCCTGTATCTCCTGAGCCTGAATGGATCGAGCTTTATAATAAATCGGCAGCACCGATAAATCTTAAGAACTGGAAAATAACAGATCTTTCAGGACCTGCTCTAACAATTACAGCTCTAGATAAAATAATACAATCCGGTGGCTATGTTGTAATTACCAGTGGAAATCTTTCAGCAACTCATCCCGGTATAGACACTTCAAAGATAATTGTAATGTCATCTTTCCCTTCGTTGAACAACTCCGGAGATGATATGACTCTCACAAACAATTCAGCGCAGATTTCTGATTTCGTTCCATACACTACAAGCTACGGCGGATCTTCAGGGAATTTTTCAACAGAAAGAAGAGATCCTAACGGGTCTTCTACTCTTTCAACTAATTGGGG
>JBBRMY010000116.1:0-8082 GCA_038230595.1 Ignavibacteria bacterium | reverse complement strand
TGAGTAATATTTAAAAGAATTTGTTGAATCTTTATGTCCAATAAATTTAAAAAATAGTTTTCTAAACAATATTGAATTGTTAAAACTTGCAGAAAATATATGAGACAACCTGTTTTCAAAGTTCCACATGTGCTTACCTGTAATAACAGTCTCTAAATAATTCTCCATCTTAAATTTTATAGTTATTAATTAATCCATTTGCTCTTTCCAGAATCTCATTCACTAATGCTTTTGGCTTTATAACCCTAACTTTATCTCCAAAACCCATCACCCATGAAATAAACTCATAAGATAAATTTACTTCAAGTTCCATTATCCAGCCATCTTTTGTTTCCTCGAACTTCTGGTTCTCAATATAGAATTTATCTTTCATCCCTGCACCTGTTTCAGTTTCAAAAAGAAGCTTAACCTTGACGCTGTTTGTACTAAGATATGAACCCCAGCTGAACCTGTAAAGGCTGCTTGTGTCCGGGATTTCCTTTATCCCTGACTTTTGGACTGTAAATTCGAATTCGGACATTCTCTCCAGTAAATAATGCCTGATATCTTTTGAGTCTTCATTTACGTATCCAACTACATAAAATGTCTTTCCAATTCTTGAAATTGTGATCGGCAGCATTTTTACCGAAACAAAATTTTCGGTATATTTATACTTAAATTTAATTAATCTTTTATCATTGATCGCCTTTATTAATTCCACGAAATAATAAACAAGATCATTTTTGAACTTCTTTTTTAAAAGTGAAAGGTTTTTTATGAATTCGTTTTTGTTTAATGACAGGCAGGTGCAAATCAGGTAATTAAGGGTGTTCAGTGAGAGATCACCTGTAATGCTGAGTGTATTTCTGGTAGAATGTATATCGATCTCTTTACTTCTGAGGTTCTTCATATCTCCACGAATAGTCTGAACACTGACTTTCATATTTTCGGCAAGATCAAATTCGGAATAATGATCCGGCTTTTGCAATACCATTGCAGTTATTTCAAGCTGGCGTAATACCTCATCAGTAATGGGAGTTTTCAACAGATTTTATTATGATTGAGTAGTATAAAATATGTTTTATTTGAGGTAAAAGGAATAGAAAAATGTGAAAAGTATAAGATTCTTTCCGAAAGGATCAACCTCCCCCTACCCCCTCCTCTCAAAGGAGGGGGAATCAACAAAGGAGGGGAAATAACTACTTACAGAATCGGAGACAGATAATAATCTGTCTCTACTTTTTTATAATGCTTCCTTCATCGGTAATTTCCAGATCTGTTTGCGGGAAATCGGATCTGGTTAATGAGCGGATGAGGTTTATAACTGCTCTGGTTTCGTCATAGATGGGAATACCGCGTTTGATCTGCTTTATGGGGATGATGGTTCCTTTTACAAAGTCACCTTTACTGTTCACAAATATTTTCATGATGGGGGCTATTCCCGCAGCGCCGCCAAGTCCGAACTTGCCATAGGTGCAGAAATTTCCGAGGCTGTACATTATTAGTTTATTTTTATAAAGCTCTATCGCTCGGGGCACATGTGGTCCCTGTCCGAAAATAATATCTGCTCCTGCATCAATTGCAGTATGTGCAAAATCATAAACGTTACCTCTATCCTCTTCCAGGAATATCTCTCTTCTGAAAGGTACATGAGTTGCACCAGATCCTTCTGCTCCTCCGTGAAATGAGACAATACAAATATCGCATTGCGTTTTCAGTTCACGGATAATTTTTGTGACAGTTTTATATTCATTAAGCGGAAGTGTTGTTGTGTTGGGGGCAAAAGCTGTGAAGCCATACTTTATTCCGTTTTTTATAAAAATTGATGTGGGGTGATCATATTGTCCGCCATATTTAATTCCGTATTCATCAAGCGTGCCCGCAGTTGACTCTCGTCCTTCATTACCCATATCACCGGCATGATTATTTGCAATGCTGACAATATCAAATCCTGCTTCTTTTAAGTAACCTGCATAATGCTCAGGCATCCGGAATGCTACGCAATGCTTCGGATCCATACATTTTTTTGGAGTGCCGCCGGAATTCAAAAGAGTGCCTTCAAGATTTCCGAATGTAACGTCAGAACTGCGGAGATACTCTGAAACATCGTTGAATATTCCGACTCCGTCATTTGGAGGAAGTACAGGATATGGGTAGTTTGTGCCCATCATTATATCACCTACTCCGGTTATGGAGTAAATTTTTTCGTTTGTCTTCGAGGAAGTTGTGTCTGAAAATGCGTTTGGAGAATGGGTTATGGTTTCAGGTTTTTCTTCCGAGTCTTTTTGTAGTGGTTCTTTTTCACAGGATGAAAAAATGAAAAGGCAGATGAGGAATAAAATTATTTTTGGAAGAGAAGGCAGAGATTATTAGTTTGATTGGGTAAAGATAATGAATGGGGGGAAGAGTGGAAAGTTAGTTGGGGGATGGGACGTAATATTGCGTTCCGAAGCTGGAGCATCGGAACGAGAGGAAAAACTGTTTCCACAAAATCAACCTCCCCCTAACCCAAATAAAAACCAAAGCTATCCGATGCATCCGCACCGAACCTCTCAAAGGAGGGGGAATTTTTAATAAAGCATTCGGGGAAAGATAAACGGAATGGGATGACAGTTTAGTTGAAAAACTTATATTTTTGCATTCTTCTCTCTTATGATTTCAAGGAAGGGCTTGTTGCGGATCTTGCTTTCGAGCCAGGAGATGTAATCGAATTCATCTTCATCCGGATTTGAAGGAGCTTTCTTAAGTCTCATATTTAATTCTCTGAATAGGATACTAAGGTCATCTTTTTCAACGGACTGCTTAAGAAAAGAAAGAAGAGCGCTTTCTTTTTCCGAAAGTTGCTTTTTATTTTTGAAATGCCTGTAAACAGATTTTGTGTAATGCTCCAGAAGCTTATAATCCTTCAGCTCATAATGTATCACAAGCTTGAACAGAAGCGCCTGACTAATAATGTCATCTTTTATTTTTGTGGCATTAATAATAATATTCACTTTTTTTAATGCCGATTCAAAATCTCCCGCTATAAAATAACTTACTGCGGCATTCATCTGAAGATACAATCCGACAACTTCATTAAATTTATCTTTTAACCTCGACAATTCCCTGTCTAATTCGCTAACAAGCTCAAGTGCTCTTTCAACATCCCCGTTTTTGTTCAGTAATGTGAATTCCAGATTAAATGAAAGCAGATATGCATTCGCAGATTGCTTTTTTGAAAGCGCTCTGTACTCCGGTAAGAGTTCATTAAACTCTGCGATTCGGTTCGTAGTAAGACAGCGGATCAGAAGATTATTCAGCGCCGTCAGATAGCTCCTGAAATAGCACAATGCTGCAGTACGATTCTGATGCATAAATTCGACAAAGCTTTTGCATGTCTCATAACCATCGCTGTATAAACTAAAAGAGTTGTAAACCACCAGGTGCGATTCAAAGTAAAGCATTTTTGCAGGGAAAGACATTGCGCACTTTTCATCGCTCAGCATTTTATTTGACTTAAGCAATGTGATCAATTCTTTTTTCTGCGCTTCTCTCAGATCTTTGCTGCTCTGAGAATATTTTAAAGCAGTCGAGCTGACTGTAGAATAAAGTAAATTATATTCGTTAAGATTGTCAAGCTTTTTAAGTACAGTTTTTGATTCCTCCAAAATTTCTTTCAGCTTTTTTTCTTTGTCTTCATACTGAAGCCTGTTGATCTCTGTTCTCAGCTCAAGAAGAATGATCTCTGATAAGGTATACAGATCTTCAGATCTTTCAGCAAGCTTCTTTGCTTTTGCAAGTAATTTTTCAGCCTGCAGATTTAGGTCTTTAGATCTTAAGACATGATATGCCTTCAGCTGATCTTTTAATATAAGGTATTTAGAACATGCTGTATGATATTGAGATAAAGATCTCAAAACGCTTTCATAAAGATATTGCTTCAGAACCGGAAAGTTCGAAAGCTTCAGCTTTTCTTTTAATGCGCTCTCATTATAATTCTTTTCTGTGCCGATCGCGTTAATTGCATCAAAAAGCCTTGCAGCATTTCTATCACTGATATTCTTACGGAAATAACCTTTCTCATTCTTATTGAGTGAACGGATGAGGTTAAACAGGTCTTTTGAAGGCTTCATTTTAGTGTTTTATGGGTCTTCTAAACTTAATAAATACATTCATTTTACTTAAAATGTGCTTGGTAAAGGGATAATTCTATGGATAAATATTTACCTTCGAAACCTTATAATTCTGCTGAGGTTTAGTTTGCATTCCCAAACAAATCTTCATAAGTTCTTGTAACAAAAATTTACAAACATGAAAACTTTATACAGAACGTTAGCATTAGTTGGTCTCTTATCGGTTGGATTTCTTTACTCCTTCAAGCCATTTCACTCTTCAACAGAGTCAATGATCCAAAGGATCGCAGCTCCGGAAGGTACTAAAAGAACGGTTATAAAAGACATGATCGCTTCAAAAAGATCTTCAGCACTGTTCAAAGAATATTCTGTTCTTGAATACAACGATACGAAAAAGGCTGATGACTTCGCAAAAAATCTTTCAACCTTCACTCTTAACAAGTCCGCGCTTTCAAATTTAAACATTGACAGACCGGATAACATGAGCTTTAAATTCCAGACGGACAAAGAAACAATTCTGGATCTGACACGCTCTGCAGTATTCTCACAGGATTTTAAATGTAAAGTAAAAGATTATTCAGGTGAGCATGAAGTTACCGGTCTTGATCTTGGATTGCATTACCGCGGAGTGATAAGAGGAAATGAAAATTCGATCGTTACAATTAGTATATATCAGGACTTCATCATGGGAATAGTTTCTGACGATTCGGGAAATTACAATCTTGGTCCGAAAAGAACATCTAAAAGATCAGCACTCAGCAATGAATATGTTTATTATAATGACAGAGATATGATACACCGTACCGGCTTTGATTGTGAAACGGGAGAGCTGGCATCTGAGATCACTCATGGAATAAATGCGCCTGATACAGGAGGAGGTCCGCCGCCATGTGTTGCTGTTAATATTTACCTGGAAGCGGATTATTCAATGTATGTACAGTCCGGCGGAAACGTTCCGTCTCTCCTGGCTTTCATGGGAGGAGTATTCAACAACGTGGCAGCAATTTATCAGAATGAAAGTATTCCGATCATATGGGGAAATTATTTTGTATGGGGAGTTCCTGATCCATACACTGCAAGCAATGATCCCCAAACTATACTCGGACTTTTTACTGCAAATCATAATGGAAGCTTTCCAGCGGGGACTATGCTGGCTCAGCTTCAAAGCTTCAGAATGGGATCACCGGGAGCAGGATATTCAAACTTAGCTGTAGTCTGTAATCCGACTTTAAAAACTTCTTTTGCGAGTATCGAGAATACTTATAACATTTATCCGACATATTCAAATGCAGTTGATCTTTCTGCTCATGAATTCGGACATAGCTTTGGCTCACGTCATACACATGCATGTGTCTGGAACGGAAACAATACAGGAATAGATCAATGCGTTGTTACTGCAGAAAATGCAGGATGCGCTTTTGGACCGGCTTCACCGATAGTAACCGGAACCATCATGAGCTATTGCGTTCCGATTTACGGCGGAGCAACTAATTTTACTTTAGGCTTCGGACCTCAGCCCGGAGCAGTAATAAGATTTAACTACAGCGGATCCTGCGCATGCTTATTACCTGTCGAACTCTCATCATTCAATTCACAGGTAACAGATAACAATGTAACTTTAAGATGGTTTACAGGTTTTGAAACCAACAATGCCTTCTTTGATATTGAAAGATATATGGTGACGGAAAATACCTGGAAAAATATTGGAAGAGTTACAGGTTCAGGCACCACAACTTCACCTAAGGAATATACTTATTCTGACAGAGGACTTCAGCCGGGAGTTTACAGATACAGATTAAAGCAGATAGATTTCAATGGTAACTTTGAATACCATGATCTTTCTGTAAGCGTGATAATCAGCAATCCGGTTACATTCGCTCTTGAGCAGAATTATCCGAATCCATTTAATCCTTCAACAAAAATTAATTACAGGATCCCGGAAAGCTCTGTTGTATCACTTAAAATTTACGACATCCGGGGAAGAATGGTAAGCACACTTTTCGATAATGTAAGAATGGCTGCAGGAAATTATTCAGTAAGCTTTGAAGGAAAAGACCTGTCGGCAGGAACTTACATTTACAGACTGGAAGTGAATGGAACAGTAGTGGGAATTAAAAAAATGATGCTTATAAAATAATTTTAACCCAATGTTTATGAGATGTAGAGATGAATATGTGATGAATTATGAAAAGAAAATTATTTTTTGATGAGATGAAAATTGATGTGCTATAAGCGGATAAGATGAAAAGAACGAGCATGTGGATTCCCCGTTCACGTGCAGAACAACAAAGAGCAGGTATTCGGCTACCTGCTCTTTTTATTTTATAGAAGAGTTTTTAAATAATATAATTATTCCCCCTCCTTTCTCAAGGTTCGATGCGCATGCATCGGACAGCTTTGGTTTTTATTTGGGCTAGAGGGTGGTTATTCATCAGAAAATAAAAGGAAACAGAAATGTTTTCGTATGTTTTGGCTGTTGGTGAAAACACCAACAGTGGCGGCGTTTTTAAAAACCTTGTTTAATCTTTTAACCTTAATAGAAAAAGATCCAAAATGAAAAACCTTATTACCTTATTAAAGTTTGAATAAGGTAATAAGGTTAGATTTTTTGTTTTGTTTTCTATTAAGGTTAAAAACAAAAGCATAAGGTTAGTGTGTGCGTCGTAAGGGTTACTTTCTTTATATTGGCTGTTGGTGAAAACACCAACAGCGGCGAAATTATGCTAGATTAAAATTCCTGAATTCTATGTAATATTTGTGGGTTATCTTTACATTTGTTATTTCACTCACACTTCATCAAAATCAATCAATTATGAACAAACAATTTAATTTTTCCCGTCAGCTGACTTTTATCGCAACGCTTGCTGTTTTAATTTTTACAATATCAGGCTGCAATAAAGCTCCAAAAGAAGTAAAGAGTGAAAGTACTGCAACGATTGAAACGCCGGAGTATTTTAATTTAAGACCCAAATTGGAAAAAGAATATGGTTATTCACATGCTGTAAAAATTGGTAACGACCTTAAAATATCAGGAGCTGTAAGTATGGATGACGCAGGCGTTATTGTTGCTCCCGGTAACATGGAGTAACAGATGAAAAATTGCTATATCGACCTAGAAAAAATATTAAAACACTATGGTTACACATTTGACGATGTAGTGGCTGAAAATGTTTATACAACCAATATGGCTGACTTTATCAAGGTATCAGGCTCCCGTAATTCTATTTATAAAAAGCAATTTCCAACGGGTACCTGGCTGGAAGTAAAAGGACTGGCTGTAGAAGGACAACTGATCGAGATAGATATGGAAGCGCATAAGACAAAATAATCACACTGAAGCATAAACAAACTGTTGTATTGACTGCAAACTGTTTCGCCTTGAACGAACAGCAATTGTATTTGCACATGTTACGTCTCAAAATATGGATCAGCGCTGAACGGACGTAGCGGAGACTGTTTGCAGTTGGTGCCTCTTCGCTTAAACACTAACCGCACATTAAACATAAACTAAAAAGCTCAATGACAAACAACAAAACAATTTTTGTTACTGGTGGAACCGGCAAACAAGGCGGGGCGGTTGCAAGCAATTTGGCTCTTCAAGGCTTTACAGTAAAAGTGCTTACAAGAAATACAACTTCTGCTAAAGCACAAAATTTAAAAAAGCTAGGCATCCAGCTTGTAAAAGGCGATTTAAATAATGCAGATACTTACCGCGAACATTTAAAAGATGTATATGGAATATTCAGCGTTCAAAATTTCGAAAATGGAGTGGAAGAAGAAATTAAACAAGGCATCTCATTAGCAACACTTGCTAAAGAGTTTGGAGTAATGCACTTTTTATATTCTTCTGTAGCAGGTGCTCACTTAAACACAGGTGTTCCGCATTTTGATAGTAAGTTTGAGATTGAAAATCATATCCGGCAATTGGGTCTGCATTTTACTATTGTAAGACCAACGTCACTTTATGAAAACTTTTTAATTCCACAGGTGA
>JBBRMY010000115.1:0-8217 GCA_038230595.1 Ignavibacteria bacterium | reverse complement strand
TATAGAAAATTGTCTCTCCGAGCTTCACAGATATCAGGATGTCGGAGCTACAGAACTTCGTACTGAGATCGCAAAAATTTACGATGTAAAAGTTTCCAATGTACTTGTTGGCAATGGCAGCGAAGGGATCATGGCAAATGTGTTGCGATGCTTTCTTGCAGATGACGATGAATTACTTTCTTCTGAAGGTACATTTATTGGATTCCAGGTAATGGCAAAGGGGAGCGGAAAAAAGTTTACTGAAGTTCCGTTAAAGTCCGGCTACAAGTTTGACCTCGATGCAATTGCATCAAAGATTAATGAAAGAACAAAACTTATCTATCTCTGTAATCCTAATAATCCTACCGGTACCATTTTCACAAAAGAAGAATTTGATATATTTATAGAAAAAGTCCCTGAGAATATTATTGTAATTCTTGATGAAGCTTATTTTGAGTTTGCTGAAGACAAGCCTGAATATCCTAACTCAATGATCTACAGATATGACAATGTTATAACATTAAGAACATTTTCAAAAGTTTATGGTATTGCATCAGTCCGCATTGGTTATGGATTTGCGCATAGCGAGCTTGTTGAAAATATAATGAAGGTTAAGCTTCCATTTGAACCAAGCTTACCTGCACAGGTTGCTGCAGTTGCATCACTTAAAGATAATGATTTCCTGCAAAGATCACTGGAAGTTAACAGATCAGGTTATGAGTATGTCACAAAAGAACTTTCAAGCTTAGATCTGAACTGGATCCAGTCTTATGCTAATTTTGTTATGATCGACTTTGGAACAGAAGAGAAAGTTAATGATATAAATGATAAACTTTTGAGGTTAGGGATAATCATCCGACCTCTTAAAGCTTTCGGACTTCCACATTGTCTGAGGATCTCTATAGGGCTTGAAGAAGAAAATAAGGCAATGATAAGCTCCCTTAAAAAAATATTAAATTCATAAAATGAAAAAATTATATTTTCTAATCGCTTTTTTACTTTTAGTTTCTTCTACGGGACGTACTCAGTCTCTTAATATTTCTTCTGAAACAATAAAAGATAGCTCCAAAACTGACAGATATGAAATTACTGTTTCTTACCCTGCTTTTGATTTTGGACCTCAGGCACTTATGGGGATCAGGGGAGTCGCAGGTGATATGAATATGGATATAAAGAATATGATCATGTCTGAAATTGATACATTTAAAACATATCAAAAAGAAAATCTAATTGACCTGCAGCAATATGGAAGTGAAATTTTAAAAGAAGATATTAAAGGTTATCTCGATATTTCTTATGATATAAAATGCAAAAGTGATGGATTTGTATCAATAATATTTTATGAAGAACAATATTCTTTAGGTGCTGCACATCCAAATCACAGCTCTTTTGTCTATAATTATTCATTAACTGATGGCAATTTGAAATTGTCTAACCTGTTCAATTCTACTTCAGGTTATCTTAGATTCTTATCACAGTACACAAGAAATGATCTGAAAAAGCAATTTTCAAAAGATAGTTTTCAGGGAATGAATGATATGCTGAATGAAGGAACAACTCCTGTTTCTGAAAATTTTTCACACTGGACTATCGATGGTAATAATCTGATAATTCATTTCGATCCTTATGCAGTTGCAGCTTATGCTTTTGGACCACAAGAAGTAACGATCTCAAAAATAAAGCTTACCAAATACCTGAATCCCAAAACCGACGTTTGGGGGAAGTGTAAGTAAATGCTAAAAAGCCGCCGCCGTTGGTCAACCATCTAAATTAAAATCTAATGTCTTTGCGAGCTTTGCTTGAAACCAAACATTCAATAAACCAAAATACATTGAGATACTTTCTCCTTATCACTAAATTACATATTCTACCAATATAAAATATATAAATGCAGGAATTTGATATTACAGTAATAGGAAGCGGTCCCGGAGGATATACTACAGCCATCAGAGCAATGCAGCTCGGATTTAAAACATGCATTATCGAACGTGATAGATTAGGCGGAGTATGCCTTAACTGGGGATGCATTCCGACTAAAGCCCTTTTGAAAAATGCTCAGATAATGAATGAGCTGAAGCATGTTGGGAACTATGGCATCACTGTGGGTGATATAAAATTTGATTTCCCGAAAATTATTGACAGATCACGAGGTGTTGCAGATACTTCTGAAAAAGGAGTTAAATATCTTATGAAAAAAAATAAGATAACGGTGTTTGAAGGAACAGGTTCTTTTACAAAAGATAAAACTATAAAAGTTACAGATAAAGAAGGTAAAGAAGTTGAAACAATAAGATCAAAGCATACTATCATAGCAACCGGCGCAAGAGCAAGACAGCTAGGCGATTTGAAATTCGATGAGAAAAAAATTCTTTCTTCGACAGGGGCTATGATCACTAAGGATATTCCGAAAAAAATGACGATAGTAGGAAGCGGCGCTATTGGCTGCGAGTTCGCATATTTTTATAATGCATTTGGTACCGAAGTTACAATAATCGAAATGATGCCTCAAATACTTCCTGTTGAAGACAAGGATATTTCAGATGTTGTTGCAAGAGAGTTTAAAAAGGCTGGAATGAAAATTCTTACTGACAGCAAAACAGAATCAATCACTGTAAAAGGCGATAAAGTTATTACAAAAGTTTCAGGCAAAAAATCCGAAGAGCTTGAATCAGATGTAGTTCTTGTTGCTATCGGCGTAAGAGGAAATGTTGAGAATATGGGACTTGAAAATATCGGAGTTGAAGTTTTTAAGGATAGCATTAATACTGATATTAATTATAAGACTAATGTTGATGGTGTTTATGCGATCGGCGACGTTTCTGTTATCAATAAAGAAAGAAAGCCTTGGCTTGCTCACGTAGCTTCAACTGAAGGTATTAACTGCATTGAAAAAATTAAAGGGCTTCATGCTCCCGATGTAAATTATGATACAGTACCCGGATGCACTTACTGCCAGCCTCAGGTTGGATCCGTCGGAATGACTGAAGCAAAAGCAAAAGAAGCCGGCTATGAAGTTAAGGTAGGGAAATTTCCATTCTCTGCAAACGGTAAAGCAAGAGCTGCAGGTGAAACAGTAGGTATGGTCAAACTTGTATTCGATGCAAAATATAATGAACTGCTTGGCGCACACATTGTAGGTGCAGAAGCGACAGAGTTAATTTCTGAATTAGTAATGGTAAAATCACTTGAAGGTACAGCAGAGTCGATAATAAAAACATTCCATGCTCATCCGACATTAACAGAATCAATCCTCGAAGCAGCTGGAGTAGCCTACGGTGAAGCTATAAATATATAATTGTCATTCCTGCAAAAGCAGGAATCCATCCAAAAAAATCTTTCCCCGCAAGCTTTAAGCCGGGATTCCTGAAATCTTTTTAATATCTCGTTCCCAATTCCCTGATTGGGAACATTTTAATCCGGCTTACTCAAATTCACTTCATTGCCCCATCCAGATATTTCACGAATGGATGTAGTATTTTTATATTTTCCATTATCACATCAATTATCCTGTCATCAAAAATAATTTCAACGGGATAAGTCTTCTCTACATATATTTGCTTCATCTTAAGAAGCTTAATTAATTCTTCTGCCTCTTTTGTTGATTCATATTTTGAATAAATCTCTTCTACTGTATATTCCTTCGGCAGCTTTGGAAAGCTTTCTCCCTGCAATTCACCAAATGCTTTTTTAAATGCTTTGTTGTGAATTATCTCTTCAAAAGATTCCGGATCACGGTAGATCAATGCGCGGAATTTTTTCAAATAATCATTCTCAGGAGTGTATTGTCCGCCGAATATCATGAACTCTTCCGGCTTTATATGAAAATAGAACTGCGCAATTTCCCATGACTTAACTTTTTCGAATGCAAAAGCGGCAGACATATGAGTTTTGTATGGACTTTTATCCTTAGAAAATCTTATATCTTTATTAATTCTGAATATTGACCTATAATTAACAACGATGCTCTTATCTATTTTTCCGATCTCCATTGCCAGCGAATCGATCAGATCTCTCATAGGCTTTTTCAGACCATATTCATATCTCTCCCTGTTCTTTGCGAACCAGGCAGTATTGTTATTCTTTGGCAGGCGAAGCTGCTTAAGAAATTTTAATGCATCAGGTTGAAATCCTAAAAAAGGTTCTTTTATAAGCTCTGCTAGCATTTTTATGCGGGTTTATCTGAACGGAACAAAAATTATTAAAAGTGACTATAAAAGTGTAGAATCAAAAACTTACGACAATGGCTGAACTAAAAAGAATTCCTGCGAAACTCCTGAGTTTCATCCTCTCTTTGGTAATAATAATGCTTTTCACGAGCGGGCGATCAAATGCTCAGGAAAACGACCGGAGTTTTAACATAAATACCAACCTCTATTATTATCCGGGTGATGCCATTAAACTAAATTTAAATTCATACGATTATAATAAAAAAGGATCGGGTAAATTAAAACTCAATTTTACTATTTACAGGATCCGTGATATAAATAAATTTTACTCAGAGCAAAAATCAAGATATGGTCTAGATGTTCTTGGAGAGAATGACATCAATCTTACCTATCTCTGTGATGAAGTTGCCCGTTTCTCTGATGAATTCGGTTATTCAAATGAATATGATTCAAGATATATACAAAGCTCAGTTGACATAAATGTAAAAGAAAAAGGTGCCTACCTTGTAAAGGCTGATAATAATAAAAAAGTTGCTTACTGCGGATTTATAATTTCTGATCTTGGTATTGCAGTTAAGACGGGAACAAATACACTGCTTTCATATACCGTTAACAGAAAAACAGGAGTGCCTGCTGAAAATGCTGACCTTACATATTATGCAGGCAATAAATTACTTGGCACAGGAAAGTCCTCAATGGGACTATCACAAATTAAATATGACAGTATAGAAAGCAGTGAAGAGAACCATTCACCATTGATAATCGGAAAGCTCGGAGAGGATATAGTGGTTTCCGATGCATATCTTTATTTCGGATACGAAGGTAACAGATATCTGGTATATACTTTCACTCAGCAGCCGGTTTACAGAGCAGGAGCAACAGTTAATTTCAAAGGAACTGTAAGAGAAAGCGGTTCATCAGGTTTATCGAATTTTGCATATAAAAATATAAAGGTTACAGCTAAAGACCAGAGTAATGTTGAGATATATAAAGCAGATCTGACTGCAAATGAAAATGGAAGCTTCGATGGATCGTTTAAGCTGGATGATGAAGCAAAAACGGGAACATATTATATTTATACACAGATAGATGAAAAGCATACTTATACTTCAAACTTTACGATCGAACAATATAAAAAGCCTGAATATAAAGTAACTGTTACAACTGATAAGCCTCAGTATACAGGCAAAGAATTGTTAAAGGGAACTGTTCAGGCAGATTACTATTTCGGCAGTCCTGTTACTAATGCAAACGTAACCTACTCAATTTACAAAACAGAATATTACCGTCCATGGTGGGAATTTTCTGAATATGCATGGTGGTATGAAGATTATTACTCAACTTATGAAAATAAGTATCAATTTAACTCTTCAACTCAGATATATTCCGGAACAGGTAAGCTGGATAATACAGGAAAGTTTACATTTGATTTCAATTTGAATGAAGACTTTGAAGTAAAAAGAGAAAAAAATTACTGGTACTATAATAATTATAGCTCTGATTATAAATATATTGTAAGGGCAGAAGTAACAGATGCATCAGGACGTAATATCTCAAACAATTCAACAGCCCTTGTAACAAGAGGGGAATTCTATCTTTCGGCAACAACAGATAAATATCTGGTAAAGCCCGGGGAAAAAATTATCTTCAACGTAATTTCAAAAAACTTTTCTGATAAGCCGGTTTCAACAAGCTTTGATGTCAATATCAGTAAATATAGTTACTCAAGAGAAAATGGCAAATATGATTTTGTAACAACTGTTAAAGGTGAAACAAATGTTGATGGTAAAGGGCTTGCAGTATATGAGATCCCGGGATATGCTTCAGAAGGATATTATTCTGCTGAAATAATCTCTTATGACAAAAGCGGAAATAAAATTACGACCTCTACTAACTTCAACGTTTATGATAAGAATTATACATGGTATGATAATACATCGCAGCAATCACTGCAGATCGTTACTGATAAAGAAAGTTATAAAGTTGGTGAGATCTGTAAAGCTCTTATAAGTGCAATTGAGCCCGATATTTATGTTCTTGTCACAACATCAACAAATGATATCATCTCAAGCAGAGTTGAAAAATTTATTGGTAAATCTGCATTTATTGAAATACCTATAACTGAGAACTACACTTCTAACTTTACTTTGCAGGCAGACTACATTAAGAATGGCACATTATATTCTGCATCAAAAAATGTACTAGTAATTCCTGAGAGTAAGTTTTTAACTGTCCAGATAGACCCTTCAAAGCTTGAATATAAGCCAAAGGAATCGGGCGAAGTAAAAGTAAGAGTTCTGGATAATAGAGGTAAGCCTGTGAGAAATGCAGAAGTTTCGATAGGTGTAGTTGATGAAAGCATATATACAATAAAAGAAGATGAAACAAAGGATATTAGAAAATTCTTTTACCCAAACGGCGGAAGCACAGTTAATACTTCATTCAATAATTATAATACTTCTCAGGGTTCTTCAAGGCTGCTTTCTATCTATGAAAGGTATAATCTTTATTCAATAAGTGAGAAAGACCTGGCAACTGTAAAGGGCACTGTCGTTGATAAGGATGGAAAACCTGTTAAAGGAGCAGCAATAATAGTCGACGAAGTATATTATGCAGCTGTTAGCAGCTCAACAGGGACATTTGAATTTAAGCTTCCTGCCGGAGAATATCAGATCGGCTTGCTTATTAAAAAGAAAAAGAATGATGATATTACAACTATAAAGTTAATTAAAGGTGAAATAAAAGATTTGAAATTCACTTTTGATGGCGAAAAAGGAATTGATGTAGTGCAATCAGGAAGATTGATGGATAAAGAAAATTCGGGAATTGTTACTTTAAACAAGATGACCAAATCAGCACCCGTAGTAGAAGATAGAAAAGGAGATATAAATATCAGAGGCGGAAGAAGTAGCGAAAATTTAATAATTGTAGATGGTGTTGCTGTGGTGCCCCCGGAACTCCGTTCAGATTTCAGAGATGCAATTGAATGGTCTCCCTATACTGTTACAGATAATGAAGGTTATGCAAGAGTTACTGTAAAATATCCTGATGATCTTACAACATGGAGAATCGTTTCAAGAGTAATTACGGCAGATACAAAAGTTGGACAAAGCGCAAAAACTGTAATCACACGGAAAGATCTACTTGTTAGATTAGAATCGCCAAGGTTTTTACAGCAGGGAGATGAAACCATGATCCGTGCAATCGTGCATAATTATCTTAAGACTGAAAAAAATGTTAAAGTAAAATTCCGTTCAGATTCTTTAAATGTTAATGGAGAAGTATCTCAATCGGAAAGTATACCTGCAAACGGTGAGCATACATTCAGCTGGAAAGTAAAAAGCATTTCCGCCTTAGGAACCACAAAAATGTATGTGGAAGCTTTAACAAATGAAGAGTCAGATGCAGTTGAAGTTACAATTCCTGTTCAGCCAAAAGGTTTGCAGATCAATATACCTGCTATTGCAGACGTATCAGATCTGAATAGCTCAAAGGAAGTTGATGTTTATATTCCTGAAGGAACAGACCTTACGAGTGTAATGATGAAATTCAATTCTGCTCCTTCAATAGCGGGAACTATGCTTGCTTCACTCGATGAGTTGGCAGGATATCCATATGGATGCGTTGAGCAGACTATGAGCAGATTTTTACCAAGTGTAATAGTTGCAAATACTCTCAGAGAGTTAGATCTGCCTGTTAATGACAAGCTTAAGACTGAGCTGCCGAAGTATGTAGAGGCAGGACTTAAGAGATTATATGGCTTCCAACATAGTGATGGCGGCTGGGGATGGTGGGAGAATGATGAAACCAATCCTTTCATGACAGCATGGGTAGTCGACGGAATGAGAATTGCAAAAGAGTCAGGATATATTATTCAGGAAAATAATATGACTAACGGTTACAATGCTTTAAAAAGTATGACAATTGATCAGGATCAAAAAGATGAATCAACTCAGGCATACATGCTCTATGTACTTTCCAACGTAATTAAGAGCTATAACAAGCTATATTCCACTTCACAGGAATCCGTTAAAGGCAATACAGATATGATGTTTAAATCAGAAGTGAAGGC
>JBBRMY010000114.1:0-8429 GCA_038230595.1 Ignavibacteria bacterium | reverse complement strand
ATGAGCATTAATAATGGAATAAAAGCTCCGTCATCAATAAGCTCAGTCACGGGGATGAGTGAATATCTGGTTAAGCAATACACAGAATTAATACGACAAAGCAGTACACAAAAGCACAGAACTGCCAAGATGCAGGAGATATAAAGACAGCTTTTTTGTAGCATGTTCAGAAAAGCAGGAAGTAGATACATTAGTAAGAATTATAAAAGAACATTACCCTGGTTTCAGTGATTCTACAATTCGACAGGCAATTGCAGCCTGTTGTCGAAGTATAACTGGTAATCATCCAAGAAAAGAATTTATGGAATGCTTAAGAAAAAATTTGGGAGTATAATTCTTTCTCATAAATTAAATACTATCTTCACTTAAAATATTAATTAAAAACTTTTACTAAATTCAGAAAAATCTGAATTCTTTTTTCAACTAAATTAAAATTATTATGGCAGTACCATTAGGTACTTGGGATTCGGTTTTAATAGAATCCAAAGTTGTCGCAGTTCATGCTCATCTTTTACACACAGGAAAAGTACTATTGTTTCATGCAAGAGCAACACCTATTTGGTCTAGATTATTCGATCCTGAATCAAATACAATTTCTGCAGATAATCAGGTGGTTCCTAATTGGCCAAAGCAATATGTTGATCCAATAGATCCTATTAAGTCTGTATATATTGAAGCTCCCGCAATATTTTGTTCTGGTCATTGTTTTCTTCGTGATGGAAAGTTATTAGTGGCTGGGGGTGAGCGCCCAAGACCGATTCCGTTCGAAGTTACACCTCCTAATTTTGCTTCCGGGGATAGAGGCTTAATTTATACGTTTATTTTTAACCCTTCCACAGAAGAATGGGAAATACCATATGGAACAAATATTTTACCTCATAGAATGGCTGATGGAAGATGGTATCCAACTCTTGCACCGGTAGGTGAACCTATTTCTGATCCAAGAAGAGTATTAGCGATTTCTGGGTGGCGCAAAGATTTAGTTCAGTATGAATCTGGAAATTGGTTTGATGTCACTAATGATGATCCGGAACTGTATAATCCCTCAACTGGTTGGGAGTTTTTTAGAAAATCTACTGATCCAGAAACATATGGTAAATTACCAGAACCTTTAACATATGCTGATAAAGAAGTTAACTATCCTGGTGTACATGTTGTACCTTTTGGTATTTTTAATACTTATTTATTTATTGCTGCTCCTTCAGATCAATCATATTTTTTTGATTGGCAGAAACTATATGATTCAGCTCATCCAACTGTCACTCCTTATACAAGAGTTGCAGCGGCTTCACCTGCTCCTTCTACTGATCCTTCTTTACCTCATTTTCGATATTCAGCTCCAACAGTTCTCTTTCCATTAAATAATTCAGTACAGTCTGCAAAAGTAATGATTATAGGTGGTATGTATAAAACACCTGCTCCTCCACAAGATCCACCACTACCCGATATTGAAGTTTTAGTGAATACAACAACAACAATAGAACTTAACTCATCAGCACCCCATTGGACAGAAAATACTGAAACTTTACATTATGCCAGAGTTGACCATAATGCCGTAATATTACCTGATAGCAAAATATTAGTTGTTGGTGGAAATACTATTAGTTCAGATGCAGGTTCGATATTAACTCCTGAACTTTATGATATGAAAAATACTTCTGCCGGTTGGAGTGATTTACCCAATATGCAGGTCGGTCGAAATTACCATTCTACAGCACTTCTGCTTCCTGATGGTAGGGTTTTTGTGGCTGGCGGTAGAGTTCGAAATACAGGTGATCTTGAGGATGATACAAATAAATCTATAGAGATCTTTAGTCCCGGGTATTTATTGGATGGTGCCCAACCTGAGCTTACAGATCTTTCTACTGAAGAAGTAAACTATAATACCGATTTTACTGTTAACTGTAATATGGATTTAGATTCATTTGTATTAATTAGACCTTCTTCTGTTACTCATGGCAATAATATGGAACAAAGATTAATTGACATAGATGTAGTTTCACATGAACATGATGTTTATACACTTACATCACCTGTTAATGCTAGTGTTGCGCCTCCCGGATATTATATGCTTTTTGGCCTTACAAAAAAAGAAGATAGTAGATCCGGTTTTTCTAATATCCCATCGGTTGCTCTTTGGATAAAAATTGATACAATTTGAAATATTTTGCAGTAATATTTTTATATTTTTTCTTCTCCGGCTTAAATGAAGCTAAATGCCAATATAGGCTGGAGTGGAAAAAATTATATACTTCCTTTTCTTCTAGAGAGTCTATTTCAAATGATTTAATTACAGATTCCTCTGGGAATGTTTATGAAGTAATTGCCAGTCAGTTTAATAGTACTTCAAATAATTATGAATGTGTTACAATAAAATATTCCAGTACTGGTGATTCTCTTTGGGGAAGAAGATTTACAATGCAATCAGAAAATGTAGCAGGTCATTGCATTACATTAGATAGGCAAAATAATGTTTATGTTGGGGCAAATTATTATGTTTTGAAGTATGACCAAAACGGAAACCTACTCTGGAATTATCATAATTTCGTAAGTGGTTTTTATAAAATTTTTTTAGATACTCAAAAAAATATATATTTATCTGGTCAGGGCTCAAATACTGTAACAGCTAAATTAGATTCCAATGGAAATCAGCTTTGGGTAAAGCAATATGCTTATGGTGATTTTTCTTCTGCCGCCTTAGATAAACACAATAATGTATATACTGCTGGTACTGCATATAGCCATGATCATGATTATTTTTTAGTAAGATACAATCCATTAGGGGATTCGACCTGGGTCAGAACATTTAACGGTTCATCATCAACAGTTCCCACTGATATATTGTATGGTGTAGCCGTTGATAGTTCATGTAATGCTTATATAACTGGTACAAGTGAAGGAAGTGTAGGGATCAGGAACTTAAATGTTCTTAAATACGATTCACTCGGTAATTTGATTTGGGAACGGAGATATGGAGGTGATGTTTTAGGTGGTGCGGGTTATGATATTAAAGTGGATAAAGAACAAAATATTATTGTAACTGGTGAATCAGGGAATAATTATACTACGTTAAAATATTCCAATTCAGGCAATCTAATCTGGGAATATTTTTATTCAGGTTATTTAGGAAGCTCAATTGATCCTAAAAAAATGTTTGTTGATAATTCAACCAGTGAAATTTATACTTTAGCAAGAGGATCGGTTAATTCAGGTTTTAAAGTATTTTGTTTATCTAAAGATGGAATCCTGAATTGGTCTTCTTCTGATAGTGGTATAGTGGCATATCCAACTTGTATTGCAGTGGATAGATTCAAGAATGTATTTGTTGGTGGATATAAATATACAAGTGTTGAAACTGCATTAGTTGAAAAATATTCACAATTTATAACAACAATTTATCAAAACGGAACTGATATCCAAAAGTCATTTATATTATCTCAAAACTACCCAAACCCTTTCAACCCAACTACAAAAATAAATTATGAATTATCAAATTCCGGCTTTGTTTCTCTATTGATTTTTGATATACAAGGTAAAGAAATTGAAACTTTCATTAATAAAAGAGAAAATGCAGGAAGTCATTCTGTGGAATTCAATGCTATGAAATTACCTTCAGGTATTTATTTTTATACATTAAAAACTGAAAAATATACAGAAACCAAAAAGATGGTTCTGATAAAGTAAAAATTCTCCTAATCCCCCCGAAACTTTTCTATTGACATTCCGTTATATACCATATATATTTATGGGAAAAAAATTGATATTGATTTGTCTAAAGCCTTGGCAGAATGATTTCAATTTTCCTGTTGATGCATCAGCAGAGATCGTTCTTTAATTTTTGATTTTCATTTTTTTATTTTCCGTTATCAATTATCAATTATAAATTATAAACATTACCCCGGCCGGAGTTCAAAAGTGGCGTTGTTTGTCACTACTGTAAATATGAACAATGGAAGTGATAATACTCGGTCTGAAATTTTGTCAAACCGCGTCTCGGGAACTACGAGTATGATTTAAAGCCCGACTTCTGCGAACTGACCGGTAACGGGTTTCTCTCCATGTGAACAGAATTGAGTTCACATCCGAAGAAACTGGCTGTGCCACCCGTGGTCCTAAGGCGTCTTTTCCTGCTGAGTTTACAGCCCTACAGGAATTGGCTGCTGGAATTGAATAAGCCGATCCGCGACTTACAATTTTAGTATTCCTGCTTAACAGGAATACTAAAATTGTAAGCACTGCGAAAGGTAGTTAAACCTTAAACTTTCACCCTTATGAAGTCAAAGGGTACGGGGATGTTTTTTATTTTTTTCTCCGGTTCTTTAAATATCTCCGAAACCTCAGTTTTTTCTAAATTATTCTGCAAGGGACAACTACGTCTGTTTTTATAAAGATTACTTCACTTGTGCTTTTTTGTTTTCTTGGAACCACAAGAGGAATTGTTTTTATCTCAATTTGTTTGTATTCTATACAGTTTTTAACTCCCCAACATCAGAATAATTTATTTTCCGGATCTATGACAAGTTATTTCATAAGACGCTTTTTACTTATCATTCCCACTTTTTTCGGCATAACCATTATTACTTTCCTTATTCTTCAGATCGTTCCGGGCGGACCATTGGAAATGGAAATAATGAAAATAAGAATGGGAGGAAATAAAGCCGGTGAATCAGGCTCAGTTTCTTCAGGCTCTTCACAGAATATTCCGCAAGCTGCGCTTGACGAGCTGACAAGGTTTTATGGATTTGATAAGCCTATTCATCAAAGATATTTTTTATGGCTTTCTAATTTAGCCAAGTTCGATCTTGGTCGCTCATATGTTTATGGTGAGCCGGTTCTTGATGTTATCATATCACGATTCCCTGTTTCTATTTACTTCGGATTAGTGGGCTTTATTCTCACTTATATTGTATGCGTTCCACTTGGAGTTTATAAAGCCGTAAATAACGGATCAACCTTTGATTTTATCAGTTCATCTCTCGTCTTTATAGGATATGCAGTTCCTGCATTTGCATTCGGAGCTGTTATGCTTGTAATATTCGGTGGCGGAAGCTTTTGGAATGTATTCCCGTTAGGCGGATTTCGCTCAGATGGATGGGAAGATTTCTCTCTGGCTTCAAAGATCTGGGATCAGATATATCATACAATTCTTCCTGTATCAGCTTACATGATAGGAAGCTTTGCAACTTTAACTATTCTCACAAAAAATACTGTAATAGATAATCTTAGTCAGGATTACATAAGAACTGCTTTTTCAAAAGGGATTACAGAAAGAAAAGTTATCTTCGGTCATGCTTTGAGAAATTCTCTTATTCCTATTTCCACAGGTCTTGGAAATGCAATTTCATTGGTTCTTGCCGGAAGTGTTCTTATAGAAAGAGTTTTCAATATTAACGGAATGGGTTTACTTGGTTATACTTCAATCGTACAGAGAGATTATCCTGTTGTCATGGGTATATTAGTTATAACAACCCTGCTTCTTTTACTGGGAAATATTCTTTCAGATATGATATATGCATTTGTTGACCCGAGAATAAGATTTAAATAAATTTTTAAAATACTTGTAATATAATATGGCAGATAATTCCACAGTTGAATTGCTGAAAGATGAAAAGCTGACTGACGAAACCAAGGGTAAAAAAGTTTCGACGTCTCTTTTTTCTAAAAGGTGGAAGAAATTCAAATCACTTAAGAGAGGCTATTATTCTTTTGTGATAATTACAATTTGTTATGTATTATCTTTTATTATTACACTTTTCATAGGAAGAGATGCTCTCATTGTAAAATATAATGACTCATATCACTTCCCTATTTTTAAGTTCTATCTTGCAAAAGACCTCGGGCAAGATATTCAGGGTGAAGCAAATTACAGGCTATTAAATCAGCAGTACAAGCAGGAGAACAAAAACAATTGGGTTCTGCTTCCTTTGTATCCATTCGGACCAAATGAAAATCTTTTAGATGAACTATCAGGAAATCCTCCTCACAAGCCTTCTCCTCAGCATTTTTTCGGAACAGATAACAGAGGGCGTGACGTTTTTGTCCGGATAATTTATGGTTTCAAAATTGGCTTATCGTTTTCGTTAGTAGTTACCTTCCTTAGTTTTTTAATTGGTATTTGGCTGGGAGCTATATCAGGATTTTACGGTGGTAAAATTGATATTGTTCTTCAAAGGCTTATCGAGATCTGGACTACACTTCCGTTCTTATATGTTATTATCATTATCAGTTCTATTATTCAACCAAGCTTTACATTGCTGATCATTATTCTGACGTTATTCAGCTGGGTAACAATGACGTATTATATACGGGGTGAATTTTTTCGTGAGAAAGCCCGTGATTATGTTTCTGCTGCTGTATCTATGGGCGCCAAGAACAGTACAATTATAACCAAGCATATTCTTCCAAACTCACTTACTCCTGTAATTTCTTATGCTCCGTTCATAATTGTCGGAAATATTTTTGCTTTAGTATCTCTGGACTTTTTAGGATTCGGACTTCCGCCGCCTACTCCAAGCTGGGGTGAGCTTATGGGACAGGGATTAGATGATATAAATCACTGGTGGTTGATAATTACACCACTGATGATCATGTTTATTACATTGCTGGCAATAACTTTTATAGGAGAAGCATTACGCGAAGCTTTTGATCCGAAAGTCTATTCAAGACTGAAATAAATTTTAGATAGTATAACAATTAATGGCAAATAAACTCGTTGAAGTAAAAGATCTTAAGACCTATTTTTTTGTTGAAGGTACAGATAAAGCTATAGAGGAAGGATCTTCAGCTCATGATCCCGGTCTTGCATATCTTTATGACAACAATAAAAAAATGAAAGGGAAGGTTCCTGCTAAGGCAGTTGACGGAGTTTCATTTGATATATTCGAAGGGGAAGTTTTAGGAATAGTTGGTGAATCAGGTTCAGGAAAATCTGTAACTGCTTATTCTATCTCACGTTTAATTCCTGACCCTCCGGGAAAAATTGTTGGCGGAGAAATATTTTTTAAAGGTAAAGATCTGCTGAAGCTTTCATTCGATGAAATGAAAACTTACAGAGGAAAAGAGATAGCAATGATATTTCAGGAACCAATGACTTCATTGAATCCTGTTATGAAGATCGGTGACCAGATAACTGAAGTTTTATTAAGACATGAAGGTATAGATAAAGACGAAGCAGAAAAAAGAGCAATAAAAATGATGGAGCTTGTAGGAATTCCTGCACCTGAAAAAAGAATAAAGGATTATCCGCATCAGTTCAGCGGTGGCATGAGACAGAGGGTTATGATAGCTATGGCGCTTTCATGTAATCCATCACTTCTTATAGCAGATGAGCCTACCACAGCTCTTGATGTAACAATACAGGCTCAAATACTTGATCTAATGCTTCGTTTGAAAGATGAAAGAAAGCAATCTGCAATTTTATTGATAACTCACAATCTGGGAGTAGTTGCAGAGACATGTAACCGGGTAATAGTTATGTACGGAGGTAAAGTTCAGGAAATTGCAAACGTTGATCTTCTGTTTGATACTCCAGCGCATCCATATACAGTTGGTCTTTTAAATTCTCTACCGGATCCATCGAAGCCAAAGGAAAAGCTCGAAGCGATACCCGGAATTATACCTCATATACTTGAGCTTCCGAAAGGTTGCAAATTTGCAACCAGGTGTCCGAAGGTCATGGATATATGCTGGAAAATTGAACCTCCTCTGATCCCGATAAGAGAAGGTCAGCAGGTAAGATGCCATCTATATGATAATTTTATAAAGGTTAATAATGAAGCCTGAAAATATTTTAGAAGTAAAAGACCTTAAAGTAACATTCCCTGTTACCGGCGGAGTGTTTTTAAGAAGAGTTGGCAGCGTAAAAGCTGTCGATGGTGTTTCCCTTGAATTAAAAAGAGGCGAAACATTAGGTCTTGTCGGCGAATCAGGCTGCGGCAAATCCACTATCGGAAAGGCTATAATAAATTTATTAAAGTTCTCTTCTCCTGATGTTGAGATATCCGGTGAAGTCTGGATGAGAACTGATGATGGGGAGATAGATCTTTTGAAGCTGAGTACCAGCGAGATGAGAAAATACAGAGGCATGATACAGATGATATTTCAGGATCCATATTCTTCTCTGAATTCAAGAATGTCAGTTGGACAGATCATCGAAGAACCCATGCTGTATCACACAAATATGTCTAAGTCTGAAAGAATGGATAAAGTTGCCTGGCTGATGACAAAAGTAGGATTACAGCCCGAGCAGGCAAAACGATATCCGCATGAATTTTCAGGGGGACAGAGACAGAGGATAGGTATTGCGAGATCTCTTTCTACTAATCCTAAAATTATTGTAGCAGACGAACCAGTTTCAGCTCTTGATGTTTCTATTCAGGCACAGGTTATAAATTTGATGCAGGAGCTTCAGAATGAATTTGATCTTACTT
>JBBRMY010000113.1:0-8452 GCA_038230595.1 Ignavibacteria bacterium | reverse complement strand
TTTTATTTATCCTGATTATTGTCTCCTTCAATTTGATCCGAATGACACGCAATATGGAGCTCAATGGAATTTGAAAAATATCGGTCAGACAATTACCGCAAACGCATCATTTAATGGTCTTGATCCTCTTACTTACAAAGGACTTTCCGGTGCAGATATGAAAGTCAATCTAGCATGGGACTATACTACCGGCACAAATTCTATTGAAGTTGGAGTATTTGACACCGGTATTGATTCAACTCATCCGGACTTAAGTACAAATCTGCTGCCGGGTTATAATGCTACGACAAATGTGAATAGTGTAGTGATCGATACTAATAGTCATGGAACTTCTACAGGTGGAATTATTGGTGCAGTAGGAAATAATAATCTTGGAATTGCAGGAATTGCATACGGCTGTAAAATAAGATCGTATCAGATGTTCAATACAGCAGGTTCAACCAATAGTAATTTTACTGTCGCCGCATTTAACAAAGCAAAAAATTACGGAGCTGCAGTTTTAAGCAATAGCTGGGGCGGAGGAAATCCATCAGCTTCAATTACTAATGCAATTGACAGCTGCGCAACATATGGTAACAGCGGAAAGGGATGTGTTATATTATTTTCTTCAGGTAATAATGGTAAAAATCCACCTTCCTATCCTTCTAATCTATCTTCAGTAATAAGTGTTGGTGCATCGACACCTTATGACCAGAAAAAAGCACCGGGAACAGGAAATCAATTTTACTGGGGTGGTAATTATGGAGAGGATATCAACGGAGATCTTGATCTTGTTGCTCCAACAGTTGTAGTTACAACCGATAGGCAAGGTTCACAAGGATATAATACAACTTCGGGAGTTGGTGGAAATTATTGCTTCGATTTTAGCGGCACATCATGTTCTTGTCCCAATGCTGCGGGAGTTGCAGCATTAGTCTATTCAATTAATCCGCTGCAGACTGCTGCTCAGGTTAAATCTGCTCTAATAAGAGGCTGCGATAAAATTGATAATATATCTTATAGTACTGCAAAGACTTTTGGGCAATGGAATGAATATTATGGCTATGGCAGAGTTAATGCTTATAATTCTGTGAGATTAGCAGCCGGGATTGATGTTATTCCTCCAACAATTGTACATGACAATCCGGAGTCACAAAATTCAACATACCCGGTTAATATTACTGCTGATATAACAGATAACGGAGGAGGTTCTGTTGATATTGCATCACCAAAAGTAATTTACAGATCTAATAAAAATAAAGCCGGTTGGTCAGCATTTGATACTATTCAGTATGTTTCAAACACAGGAAATACTTTTAACTTCAAAATACCTGGCTTTGGATGGGAAACCCAAGTACAATATTACATTACTGCAAAAGATAACTTCAATAATCTTTCATATTTTCCGCTTCATGCGCCTGATACTACTAACCTTTGCTATTATGCTATTGGAAATATACAATCCGAAACAAGTAAGACAAATGGACCAACAACAATTTTAACTTCAGGAGGTGTTTTTACTTCTGTTTCATCACCTGCTTTTTCAAGCTTCAAGATACTGAAGGCAAAAGTCAGAACTTATCTCAGGCATACCAGATTAAGTGATATTAATTTATCTCTATATAGTCCTATTTCAAATACTGCTTTGAACAGCAAATGCATATTTAGTCAGAATACTGCCGGAGTTACATCAGGAATTACAAACACAACAGTAGTTGATTCTGCTTCACTCTTTTGGAACTCCGGTGTTCAGCCATATACCGGTGGATTCTTTAAGCCGGATTATACATTCAAAGGCTTAAACGGATTAAGCTCTAGCGGAAGCTGGAGGCTTCTTATATATAATGACGGAGCCACTGCAACAGGAGGAACATTTGACAGCGCATTTGTTACGCTTTATAAAACTTCAGGAACAAAAAGCTCTTGCGTAGCTATTAATTCTTCTTCTGATTCCGTTGTAACATTTGACGGAGCTTCAATTGATACAGTGAATTTTTATTTAAAAAATTCGGGTACAGCAAATCTTACAGTTTCGGGGGCAACGTTTAGCGGAGCTAATGCTTCTAAATTTTCTTTAGTATCTTCTCTGCCGGGAGCTATTGTTCCGAATGACAGTGGCCTATTTAAAGTCAGGTGTAATCCTTCAACTCCTTTACCATCAGGGGGAGAACTTACTGTAGATGATTATGAAAATGCAACGATGGATATTTCAACTAATGATCCATCAAAGCCTATTGTAAGTATTTCATTGCAAACACCTACACCTTTGCCGGTTGAAGTGACAAATTTTAATTCGATCGTCAATGGTAACAATGTAAAATTAAACTGGACTACAGCATTTGAAATTAATAATTCCGGATTTGATATAGAAAGAAAAAGATCAGAATTAATAAATTGGGAAAAGATTGGTTCATTAAAAGGTAGTGGAACAAGTAGTTCTCCTGTTAACTATACGTTTGAAGAAAATTCATTAAATACAGGAAAGTATAATTACAGACTGAAGCAGATCGATTTCAATGGAACATATAAATATTATTTTCTCTCAAACGAAGTCACAATTGGAATCCCAAAACATTTTAGCTTATCCCAGAATTATCCGAATCCGTTTAATCCTTCTACTAAAATAAATTATGATCTGCCGGTTGACAGTAAGGTATCGCTGAAAATTTATGATATGACAGGAAGGGAAATTGTGAGCCTGATGAATACAACTCAGTTAGCAGGTTATTATGTTGTGCAGTTCAATGCATCTAATATGTCAAGCGGAATGTATTTTTACAACATTATTGCAGAGGGAAGTGCACAGAAGTTTGTTATAACAAAGAAAATGGTATTAGTGAAATAAACGTAAATAAAAAACCTGACAGGTTATTTATCCTGTCAGGGTTTTTATAAATTCATCATCGAATGAAATTATACTTCTCTAATTTCTGCTTCCCATTATTACTTTGAGATTTACAGTATCGTTTCCTCTTTTTACTATTATTTCTACTTCATCTCCCGGCTTGTATTCACCAAGAGCGGCTGTATAATCATAAATATTTTTTATATCCAGCTTTCCGAATTTAATTACAATATCATTAGCCATTAGTCCTCCTTTTTCAGCCGGGCTTCCAGGCTTTACACCTGAAAGCTGAAGTCCTTCGACGCTGGATGAATAATCAGGAATTGTACCAAGATAAACTTTAATACCGCCTAATGATTGATTTTCCTTATTTGAAATTGATACCTTAGTGAAAGTCGGCTTTACAGGCATATCAATTACATCCTTTGCAACATCTTCAACCATTTCAAGTATCTTTAATTCACCTTCATAATTAATTTTATCCCATGTGTCAGAAGGCTTATGATAATCACTGTGCAGACCTGTGAAAAATGCAAGCACCGGAAGATCTTTAGAATAAAATGATGAGTGATCAGATGGTCCGTAACCATCTGCACTGTAAGTTGTATTGAATGCATACTTTTTGTTATTCTCATCTAATATCGGTATGAATTCAGGGGCTGTACCTGTTCCGTATATCACAAGCTTATTATCTGCAAGCCTGCCGATCATATCCATATTGATCATGCTTACAACATTCATTTTACTGAATAAAGCACTCTTAGTAAAATAAGATGAGCCAAGTAGTCCCGCTTCTTCAGCACCGAAGAGCATAAACACAATTGTTCGTTTCGGTTTATATCCGGAAGACGTAAGTTCATTTGCAAGCGCAAGCACGCCGGCAGTTCCCGAAGCATTATCATCAGCTCCGTGATGAATAAGTTTTACATCACCTTCATATAATGATCCGTAAGTGCCATAACCTAAGTGATCTCTGTGAGCGCCAATAACAACAACTTCATTTTTCAGAATCGGATCGGTTCCTTCTATTTTTCCTAAGATATTAGAAGTCTTTGCCTTCTCCTGAAAAACTTCAGTGGAAAATTCTCCGGTGCATTGTTCTAACACAAATGAATTTTGCTTTTCTGAAGTGCCGATCTTTTCTTCTTCGGCTTTTATATCTCTGCCATTTACTCCTAAAATATTTTCTGCAATTTCTCTTTTGCAGCTTATGATAGGGATGCCGGCATCCTGAAGTGCATTATCAAATGAAAGCTTCACAAGCTTATCATCCGGCATTCCATCCATTCCGTTTATATACATAATACCTGCAGCTCCGGATTCTCGCGCATATAGAGTTTTGAATCTTAATCTGTCATATTTTGAAAATTTACTGTCATGCGGATCTTTAGTTGGCGGAGTGCCTCTCAGCATAATTAAAATTTTTCCTTTCAGGTCTAAAAGATTTCCATTCTCATCTTTATAATCATCATAATTTGCTTCCGGCGCAGAAATTCCATAACCTACAAAAGCAAAGCTCCCTGCTGCAACACCTTTACCTGAAAATGCAATGGGTACAAAATCTTTTCCCGATGTATATATATTATCCTGTCTGCTGATATGGGTTTTGAATTTATTATTTTCACCCATTTTCATTCCGGTTGTAATTTCAAAATTCTGTGTGTATCCGTTCTCACCCGCAGGCTTTAATCCGAACTTTATAAATTTATCTGTAATATATTTTTCAACATTTTTATCTGCTTCAGTCCCGGGAAATCTCCCTTCGTTTTTATCAGATGACAGAAATTTTATATCTGTCATTATTTCATCTTTACTTAATTTATATTTGTTAGAATTGAATCCTGAGAATATAAACAAGATTACGATCAAAGCCGGAATAGAAATTAAAAATTTATTATTTTTCATTTAGATTTGGATTAAAATAGCAGGGGAAAGAATATTGAAATAGAGAGTTTATTCATTAATTCTATGTTACATAAAATAGAGCAAAATTGGTTAAAATTCGGTGTAATTAATTGTAATAATTGACTATTTGCTTTGAATGTTAAGAACAATAAGAGTAATTTTGATATACTAATCTTAAATCGCCAAAGTTAAATATGAATAGAAATTTAAAGCAATATTTAAAGGTTTTATTGATTCTTGTTTTTTCAGGAGCTGCATTATTTGCATTCAAAACAAATGAAAACTCCACAAAGTTCGGTTCAAAGCTTTCCAGCGTTTATAATCTATATAGTGGCAGCGATAAAGTTCAGGTGTGGATAACCTTCTCTGATAAAGGTACCGGGATTGAGCAAATGCTTCAGCACCCAGAAAATTATCTTACAAAAGAATCTATTGCAAGAAGAAAGAAAAATAATCCAACTGATTATTTTAATTACTCAGACCTTCCTTTAAATAATGATTATGTACAACAGATCATAAGCAGCGGTGCTCAGATAAATCAAAGTTCAAAATGGTTTAACAGCATTTCCTGTTCAATGACACGTTCTCAGATGGAAGAAGCTGTAAATAAGCATTTCGTAACAAAAATTGAGCTTGTAGAAAAATTTGCAAGAAATGATAATGATATAGAATTAAGACAAAATGAAGCTTTTCCTGAAACTACTCCGGCTCCTAATAGTTCACAGACATTATTGAACTATGGTTCATCTCTGACTCAAATGGCACTTATAAATGCTACTACTGCACATGACAGTGGTTTTTATGGTCAAGGCGTAATAGTTGCATCCTTCGATGCAGGATTTAATAATCTTGCTCATCCGTGCTTTGATTCGATCAGATCAAGAGGATTCAGGACTCGTGATTTTGTAAATCATGACACTATAGTTGCAGATGGTGTTGGCAGAATGGGTAACGGCTCACACGGTACACAAACTCTTTCTCTCGTTGGCGGATACAAATCAGGCAATCTTATCTCCCCGGCATTCAGATCAAAATTTATTTTAGCTAAAACAGAAAATACTGATAGTGAAACCCCTGCAGAAGAAGATAACTGGATAGCAGCAGTAGAATGGGCTGATTCATTAGGCGCAGATATTATTACCAGCTCATTGGGGTATGTTGCTATGGATCCCGGTTCCTCTCACACTTATGACTGGACATGGATGAGCGGTGATAGCTGCCTTGTTACTAAAGGCGGTAATCTTGCTGTTTCAAAAGGAATCGTTGTTTGTAACTCAGCAGGGAACTCAGGTTCAAACGCAACCCGTAATACACTAGGCGCTCCTTCAGATGGATTTAAAGTTATTTGTGTAGGTTCAGTTGATAGTCCTTCGAAGCTTCGTTCATCTTTTTCCTCAGTTGGTAATACAACCAGAGGTGCTTTGAAGCCTGAAGTTATGGCACTTGGTAGCGGAAATATTGTTGCTCAGCCCTATAGTGGTTCAGGTCCTTTTCCGACTGGGTATACTTCCGGTTCAGGAACATCTTTTTCATGCCCTATGACAGCAGGAGTTGTAGCACAGATATTATCTTCAAATCATAATCTTACTGTTGACCAGATAAGAACAGCATTATTCACTACAGCTGATTCATCCACCGCTCCAAACAGGTTCAGGGGATACGGAATTATAAATTCATTTAATGCGATCAAGAAAGCAAGAACTTTAACGGGAATATCAAATTCTCCGATACCGGTAGAATATAATCTTTCACAGAATTTTCCAAATCCTTTCAATCCTCAAACTACTATTAATTATCAGCTAGCTAAAGAGGGATTTGTAAAGATCAATATTTATGATATTACAGGAAAGCTTCAGGAGACTTTGCTGAACAGACAAACCACTGCAGGAAGTTATAATGTAACTTGGAATGCATCCCGCTTTTCAACAGGGATCTATTTCTATACTCTTGAAGTAAATGGGGTTAATGTAGATACAAAGAAGATGATTCTTGTGAAATAAGAATTTGCTTTAAATACTTTAGAAATATTTATTTTGTACAGCTCTTTGTTAATTTTCAATTATTTTTGTAGTGTTTATTAGCCCCGACCTTTAGGTCGGGGTTTTTTATTTATTATAAATCGGCTTTAGCCGGATCTATAAATAATCCATGTGCTTTTAGTATTTCTTTAAATTCTTCTTCATAAGATTTTTTTTCATGATGCTTTTCCTGATTTGCAATATATTTTCTTACAATTGGAATTCTGTTCTCACAAATTCCAATAGATAAATAATCCTTTTGCCATTCAAATTTATAATCACAAAGTTTCTGTTTATTCACCCAATACGATGATTCACCTTTTATTAACATTGCCACTTTGGAAGAAGTCTGTTCTCTACCCAAAGAGATCAATAAATGTATATGATCTTCCACACAATTCATACAATCAATATAGATACCTTTTTCAATGCTGTTAGCTTTTATATGAGATAAAAGTAATGGTTTGAGTTTTTTTGTTATTATAGGCTGTCGTTTTTTTGTTGTCCAGATAAAATGAACCATTAATTTTGAATTCGACATGGTTAATGCAGAGTAATTTAAAAATTAATATTATTTTTTTTCTTTGGATGAATTTTCGGCTAAAGCCGATTTTTTTATATTTATACCCCGACCTAAAGGTCGGGGCTAATAAAGGCAAAAGTTTCTGTTGCTTCTCAACTATCTAAAGATCGGGGCTAATAAAAGCTAACTAAATTTTGGAATATTTGCTGGTCTGTCAAATTGTTCTCTCAAATTGTAATTAAAAATTATACAATCCTAATTTTACATTGTATCTGCTGCCGGTATCAAAATTATTCAGGCGCATTGCAACATCAACTCTGAAGATATCAAGAATACCGCCAAATCCAAATCCAAGTTCAGAATATATTCCCTGTGTTTGAAAAATATTTTTGTTTGCAGAGAAATTAAAATTCGCATCACTGATCTCAGTTCTGCCCGCATTAAAAAAGAATAAAAGATCAAAGGCTTTTAAAATTGGAAAATTACCGAATATTGATTTCCCGAAATTATTTTCAATATTCAGGAAGTAAGCTTTATCACCTAAGAATTCCTGATATTCAACTGCTTTAAAATTCAATCCGTCAGTTTCAATTGATGGTGTTATAGGCAGAAAGCCCAGACTTTGATAGGGAACTTCACCATTTAGGATAGTGCCTCCGAATCGGTATTTTAATTTAAAGTATCCGTTAATATTATTCTGACCGCTTATGAATCCGGAATAACTTTTGTATTCGAATCCGCTTCCAAGATCTTTACCGGAATACTTATATCCGAGATTTAAAACTGGTCTCTCGGTTTCTCTGAACCTTGATATATCTCCGTTTCCCCAATCTATTTTTTTGTATTTATTCGGATCGATCCTTAGCTCTGTTCCTGCGATTCTCTGAAATCCATCATTGATCATAGGATTAAGCCTGTAACTTTTTTCTTTATGCAGGATGGAATAATCAGTATTGTTAAATGCTGAATTCTGTTTTTCATTTGCAAAATTCAGACCCAAAGTAAGATTATCAGCTATCCTGTAATTCAGACTAAGTCTGTATCCGTTAGAATAAAAATAATCATAGCTGTCAGCTTTGTCATAAAAAGATCTTGCAGTATTATAAAATCTTGAAAGGAATGAAATGTCAGCATTCTGGTCAGTAAGCTTGTTAAAAAAGCTTCCTCTCAAAGTCATTCGTC
>JBBRMY010000112.1:0-8573 GCA_038230595.1 Ignavibacteria bacterium | reverse complement strand
CACCTCACCCCGCACAACACTATGACCGGGTGTTTCAGACCCCCCTGAGTTAAATGCAGTACTCACTATGACGGGAGCAAAAATTGTTTTTCGCGGCATATCAGAACTGCATTTAACTCAGTGGGGTCTGAAACACCCGGAAAAAGTTTTCAGCCGGGTAATGTGAATACTATTCCTGTGAAAAATTATTCATCTGCTGCAGGAATTGCATCAGGAGATGATTCGATGGTGGTTTCAGTTAATAATTTCATAAACGGAAAGAACGATAACGGAATCCTGATATTCCCCGTAACTAAGCATACAATTTCTACCGGCAATTATGTTATGTATGATAGAGGTCACTTGCCGCTATATGCATTTTCAATGAACCACGATTCTCTGGAAAGTGATATGAATAAGATATCAGATAATGAGTTAAAAGATTTTATGAAGAACGCCGGAGCTGAAAATTATAAAAAAGTTGAAAATACTAATGAGGCAATTTCAGATGTTGACAAGAAAACGAATGGAATATCGTTATGGAAATATATGATGCTGGCTGCAATACTTATGGTGGCAGGGGAGATATTTTTATCGAAGTCGATAGATAGGGGATGATTGCATCCCGAAAAATGGATTAATAACCAGAATTAAAAATCAATAGCTCCGTAGGAGCGCCCTGTTATTACCAAACCCATAATTACCGATCCACTTACGTGGATTAATAACCAGAGATAAAAATCAAAAAGCACCGTAGGTGCGACCTGTTTGTAAAAAGAATTATATAAAAAGAAGCTCCGTAGGAGCGCCCTGTCATTACCAAACCCCTCATTACCGATCCACTTACAAGGATTGGAAATGGGGGGTTGAAATCCTAAATAACCTTACTCTCCAATATATATTTCTCAGCAATATCGAATGTAGGAATTCCGATCGATACTACTTTCTGATGGAAATCATTTAACGTGTATTTATCTTTAAACTTTGCGAAGAATTTCTTTTTCAGCTCGCGAAGCTTTATTTTTCCCAGAGTATAATTGAGATATCCCGGATCAAACGCTCCGCGTTCTGCTTCCTGAAGAGCATTCACTTCACTTAAAAAACTATTCTTAACAAAAAACTCTTTAGCTTCTTGAATACTCATTTTTTCTGTATGCAGTCCGATAGCAACTAAGAATCTGCTGCATCTTACGAGTGCTTCATCCAAATATGCCAGCTTCATGTGTTTGTTTTTTTCCTCAAACCCCATTTCGATCATTAGCTCTTCACAATAGTGCGCCCAGCCCTCTACATAAGAGTAACTCATACATATCTTGCTCATCTTACTGTTGTTAGTATTTGCATACAGAAAATGCATATAATGTCCCGGGAAAGCCTCGTGTATCGATATCATTTTCAGATTATTGTAATTGAATATCGACATCCACTCTTCAGTTTTTTCCTCGCTCCAGTCCGAAGGCGGTACATTCACATAATAAAATGATTCATCAGAAGCTTCATATGCGCCGGCAGTATCCATGGCTGCAAATCCAAATCCCATATACTTTGGAAGCGGTTTAACAATGCAGTTTAGATTTTCAGGTATATCAATAATTTCTTTCTCTGTAATAAAATCAATAAGCTCCTTCAGGCAGTCCTCAGTCTCAGCAACAAGTAATTCCGCTTTTGGATGAGCTGCCTGATGCGACTTCTCTTCCAGATTCGGATTTTCCTTCAATAGCTTTTTTCTTGCTTTCAGTAAAGCAGCCATTTCTTTTTCACCCATGGCTTTCAGCTTTGTCATATCTGTCTTAATATGCTCTTTAACTTCAAGCATTTTTAAGAACTTCTCTGCACCTAAGCGGTAGCTTTCATCAGCATCCGGAAATAATGTTTTATCAATAAACTTTATGTAATCCTTAATTGCCTTAACTGTAGTTTTACTTACTTTATTATACTGACCAACCAAAGTCTCATCATTTATTCTGAATCTGATAACTTCCGGGAGCTCAGTTTCAAAAAAAGAAATATAACCTGAAGCGAATTCTTTTGCATAAGCGCAAAAGATCGAAGGACAGACTTTATTAAGATTTTCTTTCCCATGATTTAATAATGCCGGGATCTTTTTCATTATTAATATTATCGACTCGATCCTGAAATCAAATTCTTCGTATTCTCTGTTCAGATAATTCCCTACGTTAGAAAACTGGCTTACATAGAACATAGGATTTGTTTTGTGGAACTGCATAACCTCGATCTCAAACAGGTCAGCTTCAAGTGCCCATTTACACATATCATATTCAAATTTCTGGAAGTCAGTCAGAGTTTTTCTGTCGTATGTAAGAATTTCTTCTGAAAGGCTTTTCAAAGCACGCGTGTTTAATTCGAATCCTTCTTCAGATACATCACTAAGAAGTCCGTCATACTCGTGCAGTCCTAACGAAGAGGCAGATGTAGGATTTGTGCTATAGTATTCAAGCAGATATTTGTCGATAAAATCATCGAATGTAAATTCCATGGAGTTGTTGTTTTAGAATGTTATGTTTTACGACGCCGGATAAATTATTTCGAAAAAATCTCCGAATATGGTCCTGTATTGATCTCTGATTTGCTGTTTTTGATCACCGAAAACTCTCCAACTATCGAATTATTTAATTCTGATCTCTGTATTTTTGTACCTTTGTTTATTATCGAATTTTCAATTGTAGAATCACATATCTCACAATCATCATTTATCGTGGCAAATGGTCCTATCGTACAATTTTGAAGAATTACATTCTCTCCAATAAAAACCGGATAATTTATTGTGCATCCTTTATAATCATATTTATGATCCATCTTTTTTAAAAGATAACGATTAGTCTCAAGTATTGTTTCAGGCTTTCCGCAATCAAGCCAGCCTTCTATATGAAAAATTGTAAATTTATCTTTAGAATCCTCTTGTGCATTCCCCAGCATATGTTGCATTGCATCAGTTAGCTGATACTCTCCGCTTGTTGTATGGTCATTACTGACGATATGCTCCAGACTATTAAATATGCTTTCGGAATTCTTAAAAAGGTATAATCCTATTATAGCATCATTGGAGGGAGAAACATCCTTGCTTGCAGGCTTTTCAACAAATTTTGTGATCTCGCCGCTTGAATTTGTTTCTACAACACCGAATCTTCGAGGATCATCAACTTTCTGAACGCTGACGACTGAGCTTTTACTGCTTACGAGTTTTTTCAAGTCAACATCAAAAAGTGTATCGCCAAGTATAATAAGAAGCTCTTCATTCTTAGCGAATGATTTTTTTGCGCAATGAACTGCATGACCAAGTCCTTTTGGCTCATCCTGAACTATGAATTCAAATTTCTCAGCACCTCTTCCTGCAAAATCTTTTTTAAGACCTTCTTCTATCTGGTCTCCAAGAAATCCGGTTATAAAAATTATTTTATCTCCGATATTATCCTGTAAAAGCTGCTCGACAATAAAATAAAGCATTGGTTTGCCGGCAACATTCAGCATAACCTTTGGAGTGGTCAGCGTGTGCGGTCTTAATCGTGTACCAAATCCGGCAGCAGGAATTACAACTTTCATTCGTTTCTTTTCTTTAGTAAAATAATATCCCCCTCCTTTTCAAGGCCGTTACGTAGTAACGGAAGCTTTGCCACCTCTGAAAGGGGTAGGGGGTGGTTATTCACACCTTATTTATCTCTGTCGCTTTTAATCCAAAATTCAGTTTACAACGAATACTTCTTTTTCAAAAAATCTTTGAAACCATTCAATACTTCCGGTAACTTTTCAACATCTTTTGCTCCTGCAGTCGCAAGTTGAGGTTTTCCTCCTCCTCCTCCGCCTAGCATTTTTGCAATATCTTTGATGATATCTCCGGCGCTTATCTTTTTCTCTTTAATAAGGTCATCACTTACAGAGCATACAAGACTTATCTTGCCGTTAATAACAGAAGCAAAAAGTCCGACACCATCTCTTAATTTTTTTCTGACTTCTTCACCGATCTCTTTGAATTCATCTGCTGAATTAATTTTTAAGTCAGTCGAGATAATTTTAAATCCCAAAGATGAATCTGCACTCGAAATAAGAGAATCTATTTCAGCTTTATACTTTTCAAGATTTTTCTTTAGCTGTTCTTTCTCGCTCTTCTTTTTTTCTTCTGAAAGCTTTTCTTTTATATCTGAAAGTTCCGATAATATATTAGTCTGAATGCTGTAAATTTCAGAAAGAGCTTTATTCTCTGTCTGAGAATTATATTTTTCTTTAATAAAATTTACTTCAGTCGAAGCTTCCGATAATTCGTCAAAAAGATCTTCGATCTCTTTTGCTCTGTCATTTATTAGTGACTGAGTACCTTTCCCTGTTTTTGCAAATATCCTTCTTACACCTGCTGAAATGCTTTCTTCTTTTGTGATCTTGAAAAATCCTATCTCGGCTGTATTAGGGACGTGAGTTCCTCCGCAGAATTCAACACTGAATTCAGGATCGATTATTACTACTCTAACTTTGTCACCGTATTTCTCACCAAACTGCTTTCTTACTCCCGGGATCTGATTTGCCTCATCTATTGGAACATCGACCTTTGTTTCAACTTTAATATTTCCCGAGATCTTAGTATTAACAATATCTTCTATCTTTTTAATTTCCTCATCTGACAATTTCGCAAAATTCGGGAAATCAAATCTTAAATATTCTTCATTAACTAATGAACCCATCTGCTTAACATGCTCACCCAGAACACTTTTAAGAGCAGCATTCATCAAATGAGTTGCCGAGTGATTTTTCTCGATAGCTTTTCTTCTGTCATGATCTATTGAAACTGAAACCGGCATATCGGAAACAGGTTCGGTTTTTTCAGTTACTATATATTCTTTTTTAGAATCTTTAACCTTTAATTTTTTACCATTAAGAGTTACCGTTCCTGTATCACTAACCTGACCACCAGCCTCTGAATAAAAAGGATTATCCTTCAGAAATAAATAACTTTGCTTATCATCCTCAATAACTTCAAAAAGTGTCGTATCGATATTATCCTCCGAAGCACTATAAGGATCATAATTTATTTTCAGTTCTTTCGAAGGCTTTATTGCAACTTCATTTGATTTGCTCGTATCCTTCCTTGAGCTTCTCGCCAATGATTTTTGCTTACCCATCTCTTCCTCGAAGCGGCTCATTTCTATATCATAACCTTTTTCCTTTGCCATCACTTCAGTAAGGTCAACAGGAAAACCGAAAGTATCATAAAGCTTAAAGGCTTCTTCACCCGGAAAAGTTTTCTTTCCGTCTTTTTGAATTCTCTTAAGAACCTCATTGAACTGCTCTATTCCTCTGTCAAGAGTCTGATTAAAGCTTTCTTCTTCTCCCTTAATAAGCTTTATAGCAAGATCTTTTTTTTCAACTATCTCAGGAAAGATATATCCGAAATGCTCAACAACAACATCAACTAACTTATAAAGAAAAGGCTCATGATATTCAAGCTTTCTTGCCAGGCGAAGCGCTCTTCTTAAAACTCTGCGAAGAACGTAACCGCGTCCTTCATTCGAAGGAGCAGCGCCGTCACAAATAGAAAAAACAAGAGTTCTGATATGATCTGCAATTGCATTCATAGGAGAAATATTTTCTCCTGAATATTCTTTGCCGGTTATTTTTTTTATTACTTCGATTATAGGTGAGAAAATATCCGTTTCATAGTTAGAATCTTTTTTCTGAATGATCCTCACCATTCTTTCAAAGCCCATTCCGGTATCAATATGCTTGGCAGGCAGGGGAGAGAGCTCACCTTTGTCATCGCGGTTGTACTGAATGAAAACGAGATTCCAGAATTCTATAACATCTTCTCGCCCTGCATTTATATCTTCAGGCTTGCATCCATTCTTAGTAAAATCAAAATGCATTTCAGAGCATGGACCGCACGGACCTGTTTCGCCCATTTCCCAGAAATTATCCTTTGCATCAAATCTCAGAATATGAGAGTGGTCAATGTCAGTATGGGTTTTCCATAATTCCATTGCCTCGTCATCAGTTTCAAAAACCGTAACCCATATTTTATCTTTTGGAAGCTTCCATATATTCGTAGTTAAATCCCATGCCCATGTGATAGCTTCTTTTTTATAATAATCACCGAAAGACCAGTTCCCAAGCATTTCAAAAAAAGTGTGGTGATAAGTATCGAATCCGACCTCTTCCAGGTCATTATGCTTTCCGCCTGCGCGGACACATTTTTGAGTATCGGCAGCTCTTGTATATGGACGGCTTCCTTTTCCTAAAAAGACATCTTTAAATTGATTCATCCCTGCATTAGTGAAAAGCAGCGTAGGGTCATCATATGGCACAACGGGAGCAGAAGGCACAATTGTATGCTTTTTTTGCTCAAAAAACTGTAAAAACGAGTCTCGTATTTCTTTAGAAGTCAATTAGGATCGCTAAATTTTAGGAAAGAGAGTAATTTACCCAATTTGGAGGAAAATTAAAATCTATAAAAAGGGGAGATTATATTGCCATTCCTTAATTGGAAATGTCATAACGAATTCGATTGAATAAAATCTGCAAAATGACTAAATTGGTATCTATTTCTAATTTATAAATCGATAAGAATGCAATTCCCTGAGAATTTAAAATATACGTCAGATCACGAATGGGTTAATGTTGAAGGCAATTCTGCAACGATTGGTGTAACAGATTTTGCTCAAGGCGAGCTTGGCGATATCATTTATCTTGATATTACTGCTTCAGTCGGCGATGAAGTCAAAAAAGGGGATGTATTAGGTTCTATCGAAGCTGTTAAAACTGTTTCAGATGTTTATAGTCCTATTTCAGGAAAAATTTTAGAAATAAATACTGCAATAAACGATAACCCTTCAGTTGTGAATACTACTCCTTATACAGAAGGATGGATGATAAAAATTGAGCCGAACAATATGGATGAGATCAGTAATCTTATTGATCATAGTGCTTATAAAGAGCAGGTAGGGGCTTAATAGTTTTAAGTTTGTTTATAAAGTAACAGCGTTCTTTTAATTAAATTCGAAGTCGATGAAAATAAATATTGCAAACCTTAAAGAAGGTGAATACTTATTTGATTTTGATGTAAAGCCTGAAGAGTTAGGCTTTGCAGAGCCGATCTTGAAAAAAAATGTAGCAGTACAGATAAAGCTTTTTAAGACTAATAATCAGATTAATGCTGATGTAAGTTTACAGGGAACTTTCGATCTTGAGTGCGACAGATGCCTGGATAATTTCAATCTGGATTTTAGTTCGGAATTCTTAATAATTTTCAAAAGTTATTTTAAGAAAGAGGAACTGGAAGAAGCTGATGCAGATGATGATACACTTGTTTTTATCCCTGCTAACACAGCTTTCATTGACCTTAAGCAGGATATAAAAGATTACATTCTGCTTGCAATTCCAATGAGAAGAGTGCCGGTATCAGTTGAAACCGAAAACAAAGAGATCTGTTCAGTTTGCAGCAGGAACGTACTTGAATTCCTAAAGCCTCAAATTGATGAAACAGCAAATCCTGTCTGGGAAAAGCTGAATGAATTAAAAAATAAAAAATAATATAAACATAATATATAATGCCAAATCCTAAAAGAAGACATTCTAAACAAAGAGGCAGAAAAAGAAGAACTCATTACAAGGCAACTGCGCCTTCTATGATGACTTGCCCTAATTGCTCTGAAATGAAGCTGACCCATAAGGTCTGCTCAACATGCGGTTTCTATGACGGCAAGAGCGTTTTAGCTGCTAAAAAATAAATTTCGGTTTAAGAAATTTATTACAGTTTAAGTAAATTAAAATTCAGATGATCACTTTCATCTGAATTTTATTTTTATAAAGAACCATTTGAACTTTATGTCAGGTAATAATTCAAAAGTAAGAGTTGTTGTTGATGCGATGGGCGGGGACTTCGGTCCGGTCAATGAAGTCGCAGGAGCGATTCTTGCTGTGAATGAAAAGCCGGATGAAGTTGAAATTATTCTCACCGGCAAAGAAGAGCTTTTAAAAAAAGAGCTTTCGAAAAATAAGTACAAAGGCGAAAGTATAACTATTGTTAATGCTGATGAAGTAATTACAATGGATGATACTCCGACTGAAGCTTACAGATCAAAGCCAAATTCTTCTTTAAATGTTGGACTTGACCTCCTCAAGCAGAATAAAGGCGATGCTTTCATCAGCGCAGGAAATACCGGCGCAGTTCTCACTGCTTCAACACTGAAGCTTGGAAGAATTAAAGGAGTAAGCAGACCGACTATTGGTTCGGTTTTTCCAACAGATACAGGAAAAAGAACAATGGTTTTTGATGTTGGCGCTTCTGTAGATTGCAGACCACAGCATCTTCTTGAATATGCGATCATGGGAAGTATTTACATGAATTATATTTTCAAGGTTGATAGACCTACAATAGGTTTGCTGAATGTTGGCGAAGAGAAGTCAAAAGGTAATGAGATAACGATACAAACATACGAGCTGCTTGAAAGATCCGGTCTGAATTTTATCGGGAATATTGAAGGCAGAGATGTACTGAAAGCAAAAGCAGATGTGGTAGTTTGTGATGGATTTGTAGGAAATGTAATTTTGAAATTTGCTGAAAGCGTTCTTGATGTACTTAGAACAAAGTT
>JBBRMY010000111.1:0-8759 GCA_038230595.1 Ignavibacteria bacterium | reverse complement strand
GGGGATGGTGTGGTTGGAGACGAGATTACACCTAATATCAAACAAATAAGATCTGTTCCGCTTTCTGCAAAATTTAGTGAGTACGGTATTCAGCAAATAGAAATTCGCGGAGAAGTATTGATGAACAAAAATAATTTTAAGATCTTTCTCATCGGAGGAAAAGACGACACTCAATTATCTGAATTTATTTTGAATGGATCAGAAAATAAAAATGTAATAAATGTCTGCGGTAAGCTTGGTATTTCGGAGTCTGCAGAGCTTATAAAAAGATGTGATCTTCTTTTAACAAATGACTCTGCCCCACTTCATATTGCGGGTAGTATGGAAACAAAAACGTTTGCGATCTTCGGTGCCACTGTCCCATCATTTGGTTTCTCGCCATTAGGAAAAGATGATAAGATCTTTGAAACAAACGGGTTAAGTTGCCGCCCATGCAGCATTCACGGAGGTGATAAATGCCCGATCGGTACTTTTATCTGCATGTATAATATTAAGCCCGCTACAATTTCAACAGAAATTATAAATACTTTAGATCACCTTTGATTTATCATTCCTGCGAAAGCAGGAATCCCTGACTTCTACGAGGCAGGGGAATCTTTGAATAAGAGCATTACGCCAAAAATGGCTTTAGCTTTTCTGTTATTTCATCTTCTTTCATTGCTTCATTGTTTTTATTCATCTCATCTATCATTTCAGCCAGTATCTTTTTAGCTGCAACTTTTACATTATCCTTAATAAAGCCATCATATACAGATTCGCCATCAAGCGCGCGATTGATCTCAGCTTCTTTATTATGCTCATTCAGCTCTGTATATATAAGCAGTTTGAATTTCTTATTGAAATCTTTCTGCCTGTAGATCTCAAACATTAACTTATCTGATTCGAATACCATTTTAAATTTTAATATTGTTTAAATGTATCTTTCGGTTTATATATTTGCCAATTATGTCAAATTCGATATTTACTATATCTTTCTCTTTCACAAGCTTTAGATTTGTGTTTTCGAATGTATGAGGTATAACTGCAATTTTTATTTCAGTAGAATTCTCCAGCTCATTTGTTATCTCTGCTATAGTCAGACTTATTCCGTTTATACAGATCGAGCCTTTATAAATTATGAATGCTGAGAACTGAGCAGGGAACTCAATAAAGAATTCATGAGAATCTCCGTCTGCAGAAATCTCATTTATCTTTCCTGTACAGTCTATATGACCTGACACCATATGACCGTCAAGAACAGATGACATAGTTAATGAGCTTTCAAGATTGACTTTGCTTCCGGCTTTTAATTCTCCGAGATTTGTCTTACCCAAAGATTCTGCAACTGAAGTAAATTTAAAAGAGTTACCGGTCTTTTCCTCAACAGTCATGCATGCTCCGTTAATACTAATACTGTCTCCGGTATTTACTTTACTGATAAATTCTGAATCCGTTAATACAATAAAAGTCTTCGAACTATTATTCGCTGCAGCAGATTCTATTGTACCTAATTCTCTTATAATACCTGTAAACATTCTATCTTATGAATTTATAATTAAGCAATATATCTTCTCCCAAAAATGAGGTCTTTGTAAGCTCGAGCTTCCTGGCATTGTCAAGAGAATCGATCTTTAAGTGATCACTCATAGTTTTTCCCGTACCAATGATTTTTGGAGCAATGAAAACAAGAAGTTCGTCAGCAAGATCCTCCTCGATGAATGCTGAAAAAACTCCCGAACCTCCTTCTACTAAAACACTGTGGATTCCGGATTTGTAGATCTCTTTTAGCACATCTATCATTCCTGAATTTGGTTCAAGATTAATAGTCTGTACTTTAGAATGCTTTTTAATATTTTTTGTGAAAATAATTGTTTTATCCCTGTCATCATCATTAAAAACTGTCAGATTATCCGGTAGCTCAAGCTTATCATCGAGAATTAACCTGTATGGAGTTCTCCCCTCTGTATATTTAACAGTTAAAGATGGATTATCCATTAAAGCAGTATTGTATCCTATAAGAACGCTGTCGTGCGAATCTCTTAATTCTCTTACATATTTCCTTGAAGTAACCCCTGTTATCCATTTAGATTCAAAATTATTCAGTGCGATCTTTCCGTCTATAGATTGCGCAACTTTAAGTGTAACATACGGAAGTCCCTTTGTTACATATTTTATAAAAAATTTATTTAGCTCTCTGCATTTGTCTTCAAGGACTTCGGTCTCAACTTCAATATTATTTTCTTTTAATATTCTTATCCCTTGTCCGTTTACTTTCTCATATGGGTCCTTCATACCAATAACCACTTTGGCGATCTTAGTCTCAACTATAAGATTAGCACAAGGACCGGTTTTCCCTGTATGTGAGCATGGTTCAAGATTAACATATAAAGTTGCTCCTTCAAGATCTGCATTTTCTGCAATTCCATTTTGAATAGCGTCCCGTTCTGCATGAGCTTCTCCATAAGTATGATGATAACCTTCGCATAGTATCTTTCCATCTTTAACTATCACGCATCCGACAAGCGGATTCGGTGATACATATCCTGTTCCGTTCTGAGCAAGAGTGATGCACCTATCCATCATTTCTTCATCAAATGTCATCAGAGATTGCGAACCCGTTTAAGTTTAGTAAGAATACTGTCAGTTGTATTTCTATGATAAATATAAGTCCTGTCATCAAATACTTTTACATTTAATATTTTACCGGCTCTTTTTATAAACTCAAAATCCTGTCCGTAAATATTTTTAAATCCATTCAATTTCAGGAAAGCTTCTCTCTTTCCAAATATCGTTGCGCCAATAACACAATCATTTAAATGTATAAGCTTATTCTTATTTCGCGCATCCGGAACATACATATCCTCTTCTTTACCTTTTATTGTTGCAGGTGAATGGATCAGATCAACTCTCTTATTTTTCTTAAAATAATTAATCCTGTTCTTCAAATGATGAGTAGAATATTCATCATCGGAATCAAGAGATGTAACATATTTTCCTTCTGCCATCATCAATCCTCTGTTATAGCTGTACTGATAACCACGGTTCGGATGAAAAATGTAACTAAAGTTTTTTTGTTTTTTTAAAAATGGCTTTAACTTTTCGAACGTCTTATCATTACTTCCGTCATCAACAATTATCACTTCAAAACTCTTATAACTTTGAGCTAATAGTGATCTTAATGCTCTTAAAATATATTTTTCCCGGTTGTAAGTGGTCAGAATAACCGAGATCATATAACTCTTATCTGATGTAATCATACTCATTTCACACGCAGCCATTTTTTCGGATCAAGAGGAGTAGTGCCAGACCATAGCTCAAAATGAAATGATTGTCCATTAAGATTATATGAAGTATATGCAAGAACATCACCTGTTTTTACCTGCATGCCAACCTTCGCCTGAATATTTTCAACAACACCGAAAATTGACTGGTAATCATTCCCATGATCAACAACTATCATATTTCCATACATCGGCATAAAAATTATATCCTTAACAATTCCGGTCGCAATCGATTTTACCGGAGACCCTTTTGCAATAGAAACATCCATCCCGTGATTATATTTCACCGTCCTGGTTTTATTATCAACATTTAACCCAAAATCAGAAATTACAATTGTACTCTCAACAGGAAGTATCAGCTTTCCCTTCAAATTTGCAACATCACTGCCCCAGTATCCCGGATTCGGAGGAAAGCTTATTGTAAGATTATAATCTGCTCTTGAAAGTTCGGCTTCTGCATCTGCTATCTGCTTATTTATAAGTTCGCGGTTTCTCTTCATCCCATCAATTTCATCAGTTATATCTTTTATTTCTCCTATTGTCTGGATCTTTTTATCTACCAGAGATTTCTGATCATCTTTCTTCTCACGGATAAAGCTAAGCTTCTGATTGTAGCCAAGTGTCTGCAGCTTTTTTGTCTCTGTTAATATCTTCTGATTTTTTTTAATTCTGTCAAACTCTTTTCTCCTTAACGAAGAGATCTTTTCAAGATATACAAGCCTTGTATAAAAATCATTTAACGAATGTGAAGTAAAAAGCATCTCAGTTTCATAATTCTTTCCGTTCTTATACAGCCATAATATCTTTGAAGCAAACTGCATTCTCATCTCTTTTATCTTCTCATTTGTTGAAGTAATATTGTTGTCAAGCAGCAGAATGCCTTTCTGGCTTTGTAGAGAATCAACATCTGCCTTTTTAAGTAGGTCGGCAGTAACTGATATCTGAGAAGTATATCCCTTCAAAACGGAATTTACCTTATTTAATTCATCAGTTTTATTTATTATATCCTTTGTTATTTGGAGAGAAATATCTTTATATATTTGAAGCTGCTTCTCTTTATCTGTACGAAAATCATAATCGGCTTCAGATATTTCCTGAAGCGAAATGATAAATGTCATCACCAGCAAAATTTGCAAAAACCGTTTCATTTACTTAAAATTATTAGCTAAAATTTATCTATGAAAAAATTATTATTCTATTCATTAATTTTTATTTCTTCCCTGTCTTTATCAGCCTGCCTGAATGTTAACAGGAGCATAAAATTCGATGCCAAAGGTAAAGGCAGCGAAAAGATGACTGTTGAACTTGGAAATGAATTTATGAAAATGATCTCAGAACTTTCCAAACTTGACAGCAGCAATACAACTGATGCATATGACGATAAAAAATTTGTTAATGAAATATCTTCTTCTTTAAGCGAAATTCCCGGGATTAAGATCAATAATATCAGTTCTGTTATCGGTGCTGATTCTTCTAACACTCTCAAAATTGACTACAATTTTGATAATATAGCTCTTGTTGCCGATGCAATGAAAGGAACAAACGATCCAAAAGATCCGGCTATACGCTATTATACAAAAGGGGATTTAGTTTATTTTACTTACATGGTAAATATGAATTCAGGCAAGGCAGAAGATGATTCATTAAATGCAGCACTGAAACAAACTTATGATGAATTATTTGTAAATGATAAGCTGATCGTTAATATCGAATTCCCATACAAAGTTGTAACAACTAACGGAATCGTTACAAAAGGTAAAAATGTTAACTGGACCTACCCTATGAGAGAAGTGATGAAAAAAGAACCTGTCATACTCACAGCAGTAATGAAAAAATGATCAGTTCCATTTAACGACTTTAGCTGACTTTGGTATTTTGATCTTATAGTTTAGTCCCGCAGTATCAAAGTCTTTTTTTGTATATGTCAGCTGTAAATATTCTTTTGTCAGAGGTTTTGCAATACTAATCTTATTCGGAAAGTAAAAATTATTTTCCTGAGTAAATAATGAATACTCTGCTTCCATCTTTACTTTACCATCAGCTTCATAAACGGAATATTTTTTTATTGTATAATTTGACGGGTCTATTAACATTTTTCTTGTTTCTGTATCTCCCTTATATGTTATCAGATATCCATCATCTGTAGCCTTCATTGAAGTTTTAGTATCAGGTTCCGGAAGTATAAAGCTGTCCGTAAATCCGTTAATCACATCATCAAACTTTAATTTTATCCTTAATATGGCTCCCAGATTTAACTCTGTACTCGGACCTGTAATAACTGCATTCTCCTGTATATTGTAATAAACAAAATCCTTCTTCGTCAGCAGAATTGCAGCTATGCTGATCCCAAATGGTCCTTCCAGCTTTGTATATATTGAATCCGGTTTTGCAAGATTTAAAGTGAAAGATCCTGAGTTTGAAAGATCAGGAGTATCAAAAGAAATATTTCCTTCACTTTTCATGAATTGTATCCGGCTGTTGTTCGCATTCACTTTTGTAATTACAGAAGCAATATCTGCTCCGGAATCAATTCCCGAAGTTGAAGTGCACCCATTGAGTGAAAGCGCAGCAATTATAAGAAATAATAAACTATAGATTTTCAGCATATTTTTTACATTCGGTTTTAAATCTTTCTAACAAATATTTTGATGTTACCGGAAGTCTTTCCGGAAATCTTTCCGGATGAAATTGTAATGCCATTAAAAATGGCTTATTACTTTTATCCGCATACTCAAGGCCTTCAACAATCCCGTCCTCTGACCTGCAGTTTATCATCAGTCCTTCACCCGTTCTGTCTGCAGCCTGATGATGGGAACTGTTCACTTCGGTTTTGCTTTCTCCTAAAATATCTTTTAACAAAGTATTTTCAAAGATATTTACAAAATGCATTCTGTCTTCAGTGGGGGAGAGCTTTCTGTGATTTACTTTCCTGATATCTTCAATATCAAAAATAAGACTTCCTCTGAAAAAAACATTTATTAACTGAAGTCCGCGGCATATTCCGAATATCGGCATCTTAAGTTCTATCGCTTTCTGCAAAAGATTAAGTTCATAACCATCCCGTTCCGGCAGATATTTTCCCTTCATATCCGGTGTATCCCAGTCACAGTACACTTCAGGATAAATATCATTTCCTCCCGAGAGTATCAATCCTGAGCATGTTGCAAGCTCATCTACATCCCCGGGTTTTTTCCAGTCAAATACTCTGTATTCAACATCTGCTTTTTTTAGCCAATCTGTATATCTGAAGAATTTAGTATCAGATTTTGAAATTCCTATCATTTAGTAACCGTCTTCCCGAGTAGATTTAAAAATTCTTCTTCTTTGCCTTGTAAGGAAACAGTAATATTAATTGCATAAAGCTGTATTTCTTTAAAAATGTTTCTGAACTGATTCAGCTTTACCAGATCTTTACCCGTAGTAATTATTATATCTTTAGGACTGCATTCTGCCACGATCTTTTCAATATCTTCCTTCGTATAATTATAATGATCATCAAATTCAAATCTTTTCTTTAATCCGATATTCAGATCACTTAGCATATTAAAAAATGATTCAGGCTTTGCAATTCCGGAAACCGCAACCACACCATTGGAACCTATCTTCTGAATTAAATGAGATGCATTCGCATTGTAAGTAGCAGTAAAAATATTTTTCTCCGACGACAGAGCGTCAATAGGATTCTTCTTGAATTTATAATTATGAATTACAGCATCCGCTCTTTCTTCACCTCTCTTGCTTTCTCTTAGGCTTCCTGCAGGCAGAAGTTCATTTTCCGGATCCTCATCATTATCTTTATCAATAATTAAAATGTCCAAATCGCGCTTTATTTTTCTGTGCTGAAATGCATCATCAAGTATAATTACATCCGGTTTATATAATTCAATAATATGATTCGCTGCTGCAACTCTGTCTGCGCAGGCAACTGTTACAAAGTTAGGATATAATTCTCTTAATCTCAGCGATATCTCTATCAGCTCATCACCTGCAAGAGCCGGATCAGTAACAAGTGTAGTCCCGTCAAAAACTGTTACCATCTCATCTGATGATCTTCCGTAACCTCTTGAGATTATTCCGACATTAAAATTATTTTTCAAAAAATGTGATGCAATAAATATTGTGAAAGGTGTTTTTCCTGTACCGCCGGTTGTTAGATTTCCGATCGATATAACAGGTACAGAGATCTTTTCTGAGCTTAAAATATCCATATCGTAAAATTTATTCCTTAAAAATGTTATTAAAAAGTATAACCAGCTTAAAGGCACCGAAAGAATTTTAGGAATCTTCTTCAATTCATTTCTGATTTAAGCCCGTTCTTAAATATGTTTAGTTCCTCGGCCTCTAATATTTCTTTATAATAGTGCTTGTTTCCGACAGTAACCTCACACTTAGTAAAAGCAAAAGGAAGCTCAAATTTATCCCAGCTTTTTATAAAAATTTTCTTTTTATTATATTTTATCCTTACCGGTATCAAAGGAAGTCCTGTTTTAAGAGCTAAAGATAATGCGCCGCTCTTCATTTCCAAAGCCGGACCTCTGGGTCCGTCAGGCGTAAGCGCTGCAAGTTTATTCATTTTCAGATTCGTCACTAACAGATCTAAAGCCACTTTGCCATCCTTTGAACTTGAACCCCGTGCAATGTTATAATCCCATTTATCAAGAATATTTGAAAGAATATCTCCATCCTTGCTTGTTGAAACAATAGTATTGCATCTTTTTCCTTTAAAAAGCTTCCATCCAATAAGCATTTTCGAATGCCAGAATAAATATATTCCCTCGTTATCTAATTCTTTATTCATCTTTACCCTCATCGTTGATAAATAAATACTTAGAGCGCTTGGAAAAATATAGTTTTCAATTAAGTTCAGTGTGATTAATTTAAATATTGTTCAATGATCTTTGCAGCATTAAGAGAAGCATTGTAACCCGAGAACATATCGTCAGTTTCTTTCAGTGTGTTCAGCATGCCTATCCTGTAATTATCATCTTCAAATACCCGTGTTGCTTCCTCCACAATGTTTTCCACATTCATTTCATTCTGAATGAATTCCTTTATTATCTTTTTTCCTGCAAGAATATTTATCATCGCAAACGAATCTATCTTCACAAGATTTTTTCCTATTAGATAATTTAATTTCCCCGCCTTATATATAGTGCAAAAGGGGATACCAAGCAGCCCGCATTCAAATGATGAAGTACCGACTTTTGAAATTGCGAATTTAGAGTTGCACAGTATATTATAAATTTCAAACTGGCTTTTACCCGTGACTAATTCTATCTCTGTCCCTTTAACCAGCTTTTTATAATGCTCAATATTAATATTATCAGAGCATATCATTTTTACTCCGACGTTCTGGGTAACTGCAATTTTCAGAGCCGCCTCTTTTATAACGGGATACATTCTGTCGAATTCTTCTTTCCTGCTGCCCGGAAGAATAGTAATATAATTCTCGTGTATCTTGTAAAAGTCTTTCTTAAAATTCTGTATAAGATCATATAG
>JBBRMY010000110.1:0-8785 GCA_038230595.1 Ignavibacteria bacterium | reverse complement strand
GGAAGAAGCAGCTGTAGTAACGGCTCAATAAACGGCTCATAGAGGAGTGGATTAAGTTCAGAATAAACTTACAAAAATTATAAAGACCTTGGTGTAACAAATAGTTTCTGAAAAGTAAAATTTGTAAGCTTGGTGAATTGCTGAAAGCAGATCAAAGCAGGAAGTGAATTCAAATGAAGTAAGATTAAAAAAGGTTACGACGCAGGAGTGTCGTAACCAGGTAGTAGTACAAACGTAATAAAAATAATTATTTTATCAGGGTCATTCTCATTGTTTGAGATGATACGCCGGCAGTCAGCTTATAAAAATATACTCCTGAGGACAAGCCTTCTGAATTAAAATTAAATTGATATTGTCCCTGTGAAAGAAAGCCGTTATAAACTTCTTTTACACTCTTGCCCGCATCATCAAATATCTCAAGTTTAATTAATGATGATCTATTCAGATCAAATTTAATTTTTGTTGATGGATTGAAAGGATTAGGATAATTATTATAAAGCTTAAATTCATCCGGAACTACAGAGCTTGTCTGAATAATTCCTACTGTCGGAGGATTTGTCAGCTCGGTTGATCTTCCGGGAACATTAAACTGCACCGGGTATCCGAAAGGTGTAAGATCAACTGTAGTTGAAGGAATTACTTCTTTCGCTATCCAGATACCGGTTCCTATCCAGGTAGAATCGGTGCTTGTATAGATCGGTACAGGAATAGGCGGAAATGGGGGTACTGTCAGAAGATAGCTAAGAGTAGTAGTAATAAGAAATCTTTTAGCGGCAATATTTCCGTTCACTGTAGAAATTGTCTGGTCAGGCAGTCTTTTACCGTCAACTTTCACCCGGATGGGAAATGAAGCAGTATCATACGTGATCGTAGTATCTTTTGTAAAAATATTATAAGTAGTATTTACTGTGTTAGCAAATCTGTAAACATTATACCATTTCTCAAGCGACTTTAAGAATGCTCCGAAATTCCCGCCTCCAAAAGTAATAGAATCAAGTCCGGAGAATTTTAAGTAGGAATTCATATTTGTACCGCTCGGACTTGTGAATAAAGTATCGGAATAGGCAGACTGCTGTTGAAAATTCTGCATACCTTGTTTAGTAAAAACATAGTTCGCAAGCAGTCCTTTATAATTGGCTACAGTTGCAAATGAATCAAGCCTGTAAGTTGCAGCGGCATTGTTGGGATTATTAAGAGAATCCATTGGAGTTTCTTTATAATACCATCTGTAACCGGGAGTTGAAGGAAAATAAGTGGAAGCGTTCTGAGCATATAAGCTGCAGGCAGATAAAGTTACGAATAAAAAAGCAAAAAATGTTTTCATGGTAAAGTATATTTGTTATGAAAATATAATGAAAATTGGAAACAGAATATATCCCGAAGTGAGTTGTCGGAAATAAGATATCAATACCATTCTCGTTAAGGGATTGATGCAAATGCAACGGTGTTCAAATTTCAAGAACGTAAAGCTAATAATTTATTTAATGAACCATAAACTTTGCCATTTCAGATTGCTTCAAGGTGCCCTTTTTTCTGAATCTTTCCTTTATCATTACAAAAATTATCGGAGTAACGAATAATACGTGTATAGCCGATGTAAAAATTCCACCGATAAGCGGAACTGCAAGCGGCTTTGCAAGGTCTGAACCTGTTCCTGTCGCCCACATGATTGGGATCAACCCTAACATAGCAGCTGCCACTGTCATTAGCTTCGGTCTCAGTCTCAATATAGCTCCCTCTTCGGTTGCATCTATCAGGTCCTGTTCAGTGATTTTATTATTTTTTGAAATTAATTTTTTATCAAGCGCTTCATGAAGATATATTACCATTATAACTCCTGTCTCAACTGCTATCCCATATAGCGCAATAAAGCCTACCCATATCGCAACTGAAAAATTCAGATCTAAAATTGACATATAGTAAATTCCACCGATCAATGCAAATGGAACAGAAAGCATAACTAAAGCCGCTTCAAGAAAATTCTTAAATGTGAAGAACAGCATCAGGAATATTATTACAAAAACTATAGGTATAATAATTATCAATCTTGCTTTTGCCCTTTCCTGGTTTTCCCATTGCCCGCTCCAGGAATAATAATATCCTTTAGGCATATATGGAAGCAATTCCTTATCAAGCTTTTGTTTAGCTTCATTTACAAAGCTGCCCATATCTCTGCCTCGTACGTTAAGATATACAATAGATCTGAGCTGAGCATTCTCAGAACCTATCATGGGCGGTCCGCTTGTTATTTTTATATCAGCAAGCTCACCTAACGGGATCTGTGAATTCATCGGAGCCGGTGATTTCAAATATATTTTTTTTAATGCTTCGATATCAGAACGATAATCTTTTAGATACCTCACCCGGATCGGGAATCTTCTTCTACCGTCAACTGTCTTAGAAATATTAATTCCGCCTATAGCTGTTTCGATCACATCCTGAACATCATTAACATTGAAGCCATACCTTGCAATTGCATCCCGCCTTATATCAATATCAATATAAGAGCCTCCTTGTGTTCGTTCTGCAAAAACATCAGCAGCTCCGGGAATATTCTTTACGATGCCTTCTGCCCGGATCGCAAGAGATTCTAATGAGTCAAGATCTTCTCCGAATAATTTTATCCCGAGATCTGTTCTGACCCCCGTTGCAAGCATATTGATCCTGTTTATTATCGGCTGAGTCCAGCCATTGCTCACTCCCGGGATCTGAAGCTTAGCATTCAGCTCTGAAATTATTTTTTCTTTTGTCATGCCTGCTCTCCATAGCGACTTATCCTTTAAAATAATAATAGTCTCTATCATGCTTACAGGTGCAGGATCGGTGGGTGTATCTGCCCTTCCTACTTTTCCCAATACATGCTCAACTTCAGGATATTCCTTTATGATAGCATCCTCAGTCTGTACAATTCTTTTAGCTTCGGTTATGGAAATATTCGGAAGCATAGTCGGCATAAAAAGAAGACTGCCTTCATCAAGCGGCGGCATGAATTCACTTCCCCTGTTCATTATCAGTGGAATAGTTATCAGCAGCGCAAGTATATTTATCGCCAGAGTTGTCTTCCTGTATTTCAGTGCCAGCCGTAACAAAGGATCATATAGCGAACTGAAAAATTTCATAATGGGATTTTTTTTCTCATCATGAAATTTTCCCTTCATAAACAGCGTCATTAGCATTGGTACAAGTGTAATTGTAATGAAAGCAGATCCCGCTATTGCAAATGTTTTTGTGAACGCCAGCGGATGAAATAATTTACCCTCCTGTCCTTCAAGCATAAATACCGGCAGAAATGAAACGACAATAATTGCTTCCGAAAAGAAAATTGCTCTTCCGACCTGCTTTGCAGACCTCGCAGAAATTTCCTTCAGGTCGATGACTCCCCCTTTTGCCTGCGCGATCGCAAGATTTCTGTAAGCATTTTCAACCATTACTATGGAAGCATCTATTAATATGCCTATTGAAATTATTAGTCCTCCAAGGCTCATTATATTTGATGTGATGTTGAACTGCTTCATCAGTATAAATGAGATAAGGAGTGCTATTGGTATCTCGATAAGTATTCTTATTGCGCTTCTGAAATGAAAAAGGAAAAGCATTACTATTAAGCTTACTATTAGCGCTTCTTCAAATATTGCATCCTTTAAAGTCTTTATAGCTTTTGATATCAGATCGCTTCTGTCATACGAGACTTCAACCTTTACTTCCGGCGGCAAGCCTTTTTCAAGTTCCCTGATCTTGTCTTTTACACGGTCAATAACTGTCTGCGCATTTTCACCATATCTCATTACAACAATTCCGCCCACTACTTCACCTTCGCCGTTCATATCAATTAAGCCACGCCTCGTATCTCCGCCCGTCTGTACCGAGCCTATATCACTTATCCTGACAGGAATTCCTTTTGGCCCGGTCATTATATTTATCTGTTCAATATCTTCCTTGCTTGTTATATAGCCTTTTCCGCGTATGAAGTAGTCTGTTGACGAGCTTTCAAGATTATTTCCACCGACATCCTTATTACTTTTCTGAACTGCCATAGTTACATCATTAATGCTCAGTCCGTATGAAACTATTTTATTTGGATCAATATCTATCTGATATTGCTTTATAAAACCTCCCACTGATGCAACTTCAGAAACTCCTTCAACTGATTGCAAGCCCAGCTTTATATAATAATCCTGAAGAGCTCTCAGTTCTCCGAGATCATACTTGCTGCTTTTCAAATGATACCAGAAAACATGTCCGACTCCCGTTCCGTCAGGCCCGATAACCGGACGCACACCTTCCGGAAGTGTACCGGATACCTGCGATAATTTTTCCAGAACCCTGCTTCGTGCCCAGTATATATCTGTATTATCGTCAAAGATCACATATATAAAACTCATGCCGAACATAGATTGGCTTCGTACAGCTTTAACCTTTGGCATACCCTGTAAATTTGTAGTCAGAGGATATGTTATCTGGTCTTCAATTATCTGAGGGCTCCTGCCCATCCATTCTGTCCATACTATTACCTGGTTCTCAGAGAGATCAGGAATAGCATCTACTGGTGTAGTGTAAACAGAATAAATTCCATATGCTGCAACACCAATATAGAATATCAGAATAACGAATCGGTTGTTTACGGAGAAATCAATTATTTTCTCGATCATGAACTTTGCTTTTTCTTAACAAATCCGGAGCTGAACAACGCTCAGCTCCAAATTACATAATCATATCATTTAATTTTAATGACCCATACAGCAAGAACCTTTTTTCGACGACTCACTCATTTTATCACCTGACATTTTACAGTCCTTCATATCTCCCGTTTTACAGTCCTTCATATCTCCCAATTTGCAGTCTTTCATGTCTCCCATTTTACAGTCTTTCATATCTCCCATTTTACAGTCTTTCATATTTGTCATTTTACAGTCTTTCATATTTGTCATATCACTGCTGCCCATTTTACCATCATTTGATTTCATTTCTTTTAATTCAAGATCCATTCCGCATTTTGGACAAGCACCGGGTTTATCCTGCATTACTTCAGGATGCATCGGACATGTATAAACTTTGCTCATTGTAGAATCAGATACTGCATTCTTTGCTGATAATTTATCCGATTGTGAATATACGTTTGATTTGTAGTAAAATCCTACAAGTGTGGTTAAAACTAATAATGTGATTACGATAAATATTTTGGTTTTCATTTTTTATTTTTTTGTTTTTACTGTTTATGATAGCAATATGCTATCAGTTTATTATTTTATTTTTATATTTTATTGGAAAATTATTTTTTCATGTTCTTCATGTCTTTCATGGCATCCTGATTCTCGTTCATTTTCATATCATTATGCCCTGGATTCCCGCCGAATCTTATCTGGCTCTCGCTGTCAAGCAGGAATCCTGCGCTTGTTACTACGATCTCCCCTTCTGATAGTCCCGCGCTTATCAGGTAATATCCCTGCCGTTCCCCCGAAACTGTTACCATTCTTGGCACGAATGTATTTGCTCCTGTTTTTATATAGACGAGGTCCGTTTTGCCTGTTCTTAAAACTGCTGTTACAGGTACTGCTGTTTGATTTAAATGCCCTCCGGAATTAATGATGACCTTCACATACATATCGGGTTTTAATTTATTCCCCCGGTTCGGTACATCTATCCTTACTTCAAGCGACCTTGTTTCTGATTGCAGCGATGGATTTATAAAATTTACTTTTCCGTAAAAGTCTTCATCCGGATATGCAATTGATCTGATCCTCACGCTTTGTCCTTTTTGTATCAGTCCGATATCTGATTCATTTATACTTGCAACTGCCCAAAGGGTCGATATATCATTTACGTCGTAAATATCTTCTCCTGCCTGCGACCAATGACCTTCATGTGCATACTTCTTTGTAATGATCCCTGAGTATTTTGTAAAAATTGAAATATAATTCTTAACCTGCTTTGTTTGCTCAAGCTGCCTTATCTGGCTCGGGCTTAGCTGCAACAGGCTTAATCTTGAAAGAGTTGCGCTGAGAAGATCTTTCGCCTGGTCTATAACTATTCTGTTATTTCCTGCCAGGCTCCTCTCATAGTTTTCCAAAGCGAGCAGATATTCTTTCTGAGTTGCAAGCATTTCAGGCGAGTAAATATCAAATGCCTTTTGTCCTGCGCTTACATACTGTCCCTCAAATGTTATATACTGCTTTAGAATATTTCCTGAAACCGGAGTTGAAATATGCCTCATCGTAGATTCATTATATTTTATAGTCCCGTTATACTCAACATCTGATGGAAAGTCTCTTGACTGAACTTTTTCAGTCTGCAGGTTTGCAAGCACTTGCTGTGATGGTGAAAGTACTATCTCGTTTATATTTTTGCTGACTTCAGTTCCCGGCATATCAGAATGAACATCGGTTTTTAATATCAGGTCCATTGCGCATATCGGGCATACTCCGGGATGATCGCTTATTATCTGCGGATGCATAGGGCATGTATAAACAACGCCTTTACCAGCACTCATATTATTCTGCTTATGCTCAAAAAATATTTTATACGCTCCGAAGCCTGCAGCTAAAACTATTACAGCCGTTATCAGGATTATTTTCGTATTCTTCATTTTAATTGTCATTTGTTTTTACCAGCTCGTGAGATACGGTTCTTTCAAGCTCATTTATATAAAGAAGTAATTTTGTTTCTTCATCTACCAGCTTAAAATCATTTTCTCTTAACATTCTGTATGAATCTATTACGCTCATATAGTCCATCGCTCCTGTCTGATATGATATCAGTCCTGATCTTAGTGTTTGCTCAAGCTGAGGTATTGTTATGTCCTTTATAAATTTTATTTTCTCGTTCTGCCCTTCGATCTTAGAAACTTCATTCATTATATCTGCTCTCATATAATAAAGTACCGAGCTATATTTTGAGCTTATCTGATCATCTATTAATCCTTTTTCCTGAATAACTGCATCTATCCTTCCGGCATTCCACGGCATAAATGGCAGGTCTATCATTGCTGAAACTAAAAAAAAGCTCTCCTTTGCTTCTGACACATATTTGTATCCGCTCTTAATTGTTATATCCGGCTTTCTGTCAAGCTCTGCAATGTTTCTTTCAAGTTCATTGAGCAGCTTATCCTGATTTAGCATTCTGAATTCGGGATTGTTTAGTATTGCTAATTTAACTAAACGGGTTGTATCGCTGTAAACTGATCCTGATGCAAAATATATTTCTATGTTTGAGGTCTTGTAATTCTTAGGAAGTTCAATTCCCGTTAAAGTTCTCAGATTATTTATAAACTCTCTTTTTTCTACATTCAGGTCAGTCTCTTCGTAAATTAATTTTTGCAGCTCCGAATTGCTTTTCAGAATATCTGTCTGGTTACCTTTGCCGACTGAATATTGTATCTCAAGAGACTTTGTTATTCCCTTAATTATCTCCTGTTCAAGGTTGTTTATAGATGTTTTTCTTTCATTCTGATATAGAAGGAAATAATTTTCTTTAACGGCTTTCGTCAGGTCCTTCCTTAGCTCATTTAATTGTATTTCGGGAATTATTGCCCTGTGCTTATAGTATTCCTCATTTGCTGCGAGCTTGCCAAAAAGCTTTAATGGCTGGGAATATGTCAGTGATAGCTCGCCGGCATTTTTTAGGTTAAAAGGAATATAATCGTCCATAAGCTCTATCGATGGAGAAGGCTGCTGATTATATTGCTTTATTCTGGACAGCTGTATCAGCTTTTCATATTCTAAAGCTCTTAGCTTTGAATTATGAACCGAAGCCGATCTGATAAGACCATTCAGGCTTGGATTAAATAAATTCAGGCTATCCTGAGCGAATGCAGTATTTAAAAAAAATATATAGACTATTAATAACTTTTTCATTTTTATAAAAATAAATTATAAAAGAAGAGAACAGCAATGCCGTTAACTTATTTTAAAGAAAAAAGTTATTGTCTAAATACGGAATGAAGAGTTTAGAAGTTGAATATCCCTGGGAGGACTGTGATTGGAGCTTAGATAGCTGAAATGCAGAATGCCTTTTTCAGCCTGTATAATATTTGTTTGTGGTATTATAAATAATGCCAGAACGGTTTTATTCTCAAAGCTAAAATTCTGAAAGGATGAGGAATTGTTAATTTCAGTTGTAACTTCTTTACAGCAGTTGATCTTAGTAAAAATATTACCTTTTTCATTTACTTTATCTTCAGTGCAGCATGCAGTTTTATTCATATTCATAGGACAGTTTATCTGCGAATATGCAAAGCTTATATTAGCCGCTAATACAAGCAAAACTAAAAGAAAACCGATATATTTTGTATTTAACTGCTTCAATTAAGACTTTTAATGAGTTTTAGTGCATTTTACTGCATTAATATAGTTACTTATAATGATAATGTCAAAGAATATAGAACTTACTCCTGATTCTTGATAACAAGAAAATAGTTAAATAATTCCTTTTAGTTTTGCATTCTGATTGAATTTAGACTTTTCCTTAATTTTTTTGACCCAGTACCGGGATATTTATTTAATTTAGCAGATTAGATCTGAAACGTCATAAATTTTATAAAAACATGCTTCTGTATTAAATTACTCTTCCATCAAAAGTGCAACGATTTTTGACTTTTATTTGGGCTTGAAATGCCTTATATTGTTATGGTATACTTGAAATTTGATTTGCTTTTAATACACAATACTTGATTTTATTAAAATTCACAATTAACCAAAAATATAAACTATTGATTTATTAGTTTATTTTTGAATTAAAATTTAACTCATAAAAAAGTATATTTTTTTACTGTAATCAAGGCTTTTTGCTT
>JBBRMY010000109.1:0-8826 GCA_038230595.1 Ignavibacteria bacterium | reverse complement strand
CTCAACGGATTCAGAACTACATTTGAATTCAGGGATTTTCTGACCGCTGTTATTAAATCTTTATTCTTCGGCTTTTTTATTTCAGGTATAGGTACATATAATGGCTTTCAGACAAATGGAGGTGCAGAGGGTGTAGGACTTGCGACTATTAAGTCCTTCGTTATTTGCGCAGCAATGATACTTATACTTGACTATGTACTCTGGAATTTCCTTATCGGAAATTAATAATGCAATACCTCTTTAAAAATATTACAATTATTTCTCCGTTAGATGAATTGGATGGAAAGTATGACCTGCTAATTAATTCCGGTATAATTGAAAAGATATCTAATGAACTGACATCAACCGATGCAGAAATTGTAAATGCAGACCACCTGACATGCGTACCCGGATTTTTTGATATGCATGTTCACTTCCGCGAGCCGGGACAAACCCACAAAGAAGATAATAACAGCGGTATAAATTCAGCAGCAAACGGTGGATTCACCGGAGTACTATGTATGCCTAATACAAATCCTCCGATTGATAATGAAGATATATTGAATCAATTATATAGTTCAGTAAAAGATCAACCTGTTGATGTATATTTCACCGCTTGTGTTACAGATAAAAGAGAAGGAAAAGAAATAACAGATTTGAATAAACTATTTATTTCAGGAGCGAAAGCATTTACAGATGATGGCAGTCCGGTTTATGATGCAGGTATTTTAAGTGAAGCTTTGAAGATCTCATCTGAAATTCATACAATGATAGTTCAGCATTCAGAGGATATGGAACTATCAGACGGGGGAGTAATTAATAAAGGAGAGACTTCAGAGAAGTTAAAACTAAAAGGGATTCCTGAAGAAAGTGAAACAAAGATATTTGAAAGAGATATAAATATGGCTGATGGTATAACTGGTTCAAGATTTCATATTCAGCATATTTCATGCGGGAAGACTGTTGAACTTTTGAGGAATAAAAGAAAAACAAATAAGCTAATCACGGGGGAAGCATGTCCGCATCATTTTATTTTAACTGATGAGGAATGTCTAAGAAGCGGATCGAATGCTAAAATGAATCCACCTTTGAGAACTCAGAAAGATGTTAATGAACTGATAGATGGCTTAAAAGATGATATTATTGATGTAATTTGTACTGATCATGCTCCGCATACAGAGCAAGAAAAGTCTTTAGGTTTTGAAAAAGCGCCGTTTGGAATAGTTGGACTTGAAACTTCGGTTGGCTTGACTTATACTTATTTAGTAGTGAAGGGTCATTTATCATTTGAACAAATGATCTATAAGATGTCTATAAACCCAAGAAGACTTTTGAGTCTACCTTCATTAAATATTAAGGAAGGGGAAAAAGCTAATCTTACTTTTCTTGAAAGAGATAAAAGCTGGACAGTGGATAAAAATAAATTTTTATCAAGGTCTGTAAATACTCCGTTTGATGGTTATGAATTAACATGTAAGCCATATGGTATTTTTAACAATTCCAAATATACAAGAAGCAAACTATAATGAATAAGAAGCTGAACATATTAAACAGTGATGAAAAATTTATTGTTAACAATGTATTTTGCGTAGGAAGAAATTACGTTGACCACATAAATGAATTTAAAAATAAAGAAGTATCAAAGCAGCCTGTAGTTTTTGTAAAACCTAATAATTCAGTCGTTCCGGGAGGCGGGGCTGTAGAAATACCTACATATTGCGGAAGCAAGATATCTGAGGACCTGCAAAATGAAGTAGAGCTTGTTATTGCAATTAAGGATAGCTGCGATAATGTTTCAGAATATGATGCATCAAAATATATTCTTGGATACGCGGTAGGAATCGATTTTACTTTACGGGACCTGCAAACAGTTTTTAAAGAAAAAGGACTGCCGTTCGGAGTTTCAAAAGGCTTTAGAACATCTTCGCCTGTTTCAGATATAATTTTAAAAGCTGAAATACCAGATCCAATGAATCTTGAGCTGGAGCTCATTTGTAACGGAGAAACTTTACAAAAGGCGAATACATCTTTAATGATATTTAATATTAATACAATCATCTCATATATTTCCTGTACATTCGGACTTTCAAAAGGAGACATAATATTTACAGGAACGCCGAAAGGAATGAAAAAATTAAATCCGGGTGATCTGCTGGAAGCAAAGCTTGATAAATATCTTTATATGGAGGTTAAAATAGTTTAATGCCTGCGAAGATAATTTCAGTTTGTATTCCTAAAGGGGGAGTTGGTAAGACAACAACGGCTGTCAATTTAGCTGCGTCACTTGCGCTTGCAGAAAAAAAGACCTTGCTGATAGATGTTGATCCTTTCGGAGCATCTGCTATTGCATTAGGATTTACACCTGAAAGTATTCAAAGCGGAATTGCAGAGGTTTTTGCATTTACCCATTCGATAAAGTCTTCGATCCATAAAACAGAATTAAAATATCTGGATTTTGTACCTTCGAATATTTATTCAATTCAGACCTATGAAAAATTTAATATGAATTCAGAGAACAGATCTACTCTGAAAAATGCTTTGAAGGAGACTAAAAATCTTTATGATTATATTATCCTTGACTGTCCTCCTACATTAAAAGGAATTACTATAAATGCTTTGGTTGCATCAGATACAATTCTTATCCCGGTAAAGTGCGGGCATTTCTCGCTTGAAGCAGTTGACCGAATGTTTAATTACGTGTTATGGGTGAAAGAGATATCTAATCCGAATCTCAGCGTGGAAGGTATAATACTGACTATGTATGAAAAAGATTCCAAGGTAACAAAAATTTCTGAAAAAGAATTAAAACTGAAATATAAAAATCTGCTTTTGACAACTACGATACCTAATACAAGTCTGCTTAACGAATCTACTTTTTACGGTAAGCCTATATGCTTATATAAGCTAAAGTCGGAAGGATCCGAAGCATATATTGACCTCGCAGTAGAAATAATAAATAAAAATCAGACAGCATCACTTTAATCATGAAAGAATTTCCACCGAAATATATTCCGAACCATACGGAAGACAAATGGCATAAGATCTGGGAAGAATCAAAGATCTATGAGGCAAAAGTGAAACCCGGAAAGCCTAAATATTCTGTTGTAATTCCGCCACCGAATATCACGGGTATTTTACATATCGGGCACATTCTGAATAATACAATTCAGGATATTTATTCCCGGTGGAAACGCATGCAGGGATTTGAAGTTTGCTGGGTTCCCGGTATAGATCATGCAGGAATTTCAACTCAGCATGTACTTGAAAGGGAACTAGCAGCTCAGGGAAAGACAAAGCATGACCTTGGCAGAGAGAAATTTGTTGAAATGGGATGGGAATGGAAAAAAAAGTATGGCGGAATAATTCTACAGCAGCTTAGAAAGCTCGGAGTTTCGGTTGACTGGTCAAAAGAAAGATTTACACTTGATGATGGGTTAAATACGGCGGTAAAAGAAGTGTTTGTCGACCTTTATAAGAAAGGGCTTATTTACCGAGGGAAAAGGATTGTTAACTGGGATCCTGCAGCTCAAACAGCTGTAAGTGATGATGAAATAGAATATAAAGAGAAAAAGGATAAGTTGTATTATATCCGATATTATTTCAGGGATTCAGAAGAATATGTAGTAGTTGCGACAACAAGACCGGAGACAATGTTCGGAGATACAGCAGTTGCAGTAAATCCTGAAGATAAGCGATATAACTTACTTAAAAATAAAAGTGTTATACACCCTTTGGTAAATAAAAATATACCACTAATATTTGATGATTATGTAGATATTGATTTTGGAACAGGGGCATTAAAGATAACACCGGCTCATGATACGAATGATTTTGAAGTTGGAAAAAGACATAATCTCGAATCTATAAATGTAATCACAAAAGATTCAAAGCTAAATGAGTATGCCGGAGAATTTAAAGGTTTGGATATATTCGTTGCAAGGAAAAGAATCGTTGAAAAGTTAAAAGAACTCGGGAATTTAGAGAAGATTGAAGAAATAACACATAATGTTGCATATGGTAGTAAATCCGGTGCTGTTATAGAGCCATATCTATCAGAACAATGGTTTGTAGCAATGAAAGAGCTGGCAAAGCCTGCACTTAAAGTTGTTAATGATGGTGAGATAAGATTTCATCCGGACAGATGGGTAAAAACATACAATCACTGGATGCTGAATATACGCGACTGGTGTATTTCACGCCAGCTTTGGTGGGGACATCAGATCCCGATATGGTATCATAACTCAACAGGCGAAGTTTACTGCGCAACTGAACCGCCAAAGGATATTGAAAATTATACTCAGGATCCGGACGTACTTGATACATGGTTCTCATCATGGATATGGCCTTTCAGTGTTTTTGGATGGGAAAATTCTATGAATGATGAGACAAATGCTGAACTGAAATATTTTTATCCGACTGATTTTCTTGCTACTGCAGCTGATATTATTTTTCTATGGGTTGCAAGAATGATAATGGCAGGACTTGAATACAAAAAAGAGATACCTTTTAAAGATGTATATTTTAACTCTATAGTAAGAGACGGACAGGGAAGAAAAATGTCAAAAACATTAGGCAACTCTCCGGATCCGCTTGATGTAATGGATAAGTATGGAGCTGATGCTCTCAGGTTTACCATAGTTTATCTGGCTCCTCTTGGGAATGATGTCTTGTTCGATGAAAATAAAACTGAGATAGGCAGAAATTTCATAACAAAATTATGGAATGCCGGCAGATTTATAATGATGAATTATGAAAAAGCAGATGCTAATAATTCTATTGAAAGCGAACCTGATGATCTTGACAGGTGGATGGACAGCAGGCTGAATAATACATTAAAGGATATAGAGAATTACCTGTGTGAATACAGGCTTAATGACTATACAAAAATTCTTTATAATTTTGTCTGGAATGATTTCTGCGACTGGTATATTGAGATATTAAAAGTAAAGCTTTTAAAAGAAGGCGCAGATATAAAAGGAATTCTTGACCGTGCTAAGAATTTATATATTTCTATATTAAAAATGCTTCACCCTGTTATTCCGGTTGTAACTGAGGAATTATGGCATATTATAACCGAGCTTACTGACAACAGCAGCATTTCTCTGGAAAATTTTCCAGCACTGAACAAAGGACAGATAAATTATGAATTGGAAAGTGATCTTGAAAATGTTAAAGAACTGATAACCTCAATCAGAAATATCAGGACAGAAAATAATATTCCTTATAGTAAAGAATGTAATGTTAATATTAAGCCATTTGAAGAGGATTTTGGAAATAATATAAGCAGATTTGATTATTTCATACGCTCTATAGGTAGGGTTGATGAATTAAAGATCGAAAAAACTTATGAGAAATTTGAAGAACAGTCTGTTAAAGTTCTGCCGAAATGTGAAATATATTTATCGCTGGAAGGATTAGTTGACAAAGAAAAGCAGTCAGCCAATTTTAAAAAAGAGCTGGAGAATCTTGTTAAGTATTCTGAAACTTTGAAAAAGAAATTGTCGAATGAGAAGTTTTTAGAAAAGGCAGCTAAAGAACTTGTTGATGGAGAAAAAGAAAAGCTTAAGAATACAGAACAGCAGATAATGAAGCTGCAGAGTTTGATAGGTTAGAAGGTTAAAATGCAGGAGCGTCGTAACAAGAGGTTTTATAAGGTTCGGCTAAAGCCGAAAGCCCGATTGAAATAACCCCCGACCTAAAGGTCGGGGCAAATAAAAACTAATTTTAGTTTGTTAGGTTACGAAGCAAGAGCGTTGTTTCCAAAGTGTCATTGTTGCGTCGTCACCAGAATTGCTATTGTTTCGTATTAAGCAGAGTTGAGATCTTTTTTACAACTACGAATTAAATATTATTTTCTTACCAAAAGCAGATGCAATTAATTCAGTTGCAAGCTCTGCAGTTTTATTTTTTGAGTCTAATATAGGGTTAACTTCCAGTACTTCAAGAGAACTCATACAACCGCAATCTGCAACCATTTCCATAAGCAATTGACCTTCTCTGTAAGTCAAGCCACCGGGAACAGGAGTGCCAACTCCTTCTGCATAATCAGGATCAATACCATCCATATCAAAGCTAATATGAATATGATCAACTCTCGTTTTAAAATCAGAAAGTATCTTTGCAATAATTCTGTGAACACCAAGTTTGTCAACCTCTGACATTGTAAAAATATTCTTCATTTTCAGAGATTGAATATTCATTGCTTCTTCTCTGTCAACATCTCTTATTCCTATCATTGCTACGTTTTCCGGTTTCAGCTTTGGTGAAAAACCGTTTAGTCCAACCAAGCGTGAATGACCTAAACCCAATGATGCTGCCATTGGCATACCGTGAATATTTCCTGATGGAGTAGTTTTTTCAGTATTCATATCAGGATGAGCATCAACCCATATCACACCCAAAGTTTTCTTTTTCTTTCTGCAATAACTTGAGATACCTGCTATAGAGCCAAGAGCAGTTGCATGATCACCTCCGATAATAAGAGGGAACTGCTTCTTGTTCATAATTGATTCTACTTTCTTAGCGAGAAGCTTTGTAGTTTTAACAATTTCTGATAGGTATTTTAGCTTTGGATTTTTTATTGTTTGTCTTTCGGATATTTCGATGTCAATATCACCATAGTCAGTTACATTGTAACCTAATACCTCGAGCTTTCTTTCAAGTCCTGCATATCTTAAAGCAGAAGGTCCCATATCGACACCTCTTCTGTCTGCTCCAAGATCCATTGGAAAACCAATTAAGCCAATCTTTCTGTTAATTTTTTTGTTTCTGTCAGCGTTTATCATAGAATTTAATATAATCATATTTGATTTGAGATTTAAGGGAAATGGGAAGAGTAGTGGCTATAGAATAGTGAAGGGAAATTGGTTGGAGGAGTATGTGGAGAATTATAATATTTACAGGGCGCTCTTAACGGAGCTAATGATATGGTGCTAATATTTGTTACAAACAGGTTGCTCCTACGGAGCTAATATTTGGTGCTGTTCTTTGTTACAAACAGGTTGCTCCTACGGAGCTAATATTTGGTGCTGTTCTTTGTTACAAGCAGGTTGCTCCTACGGAGCTAATGTTATGGTGCTGATCTTTGTTACAAACAGGTTGCTCCTTCGGAGCTAATGTTATGGCGCTGATCATTGTTACAAACAGGTTGCGCCTACGGAGCTACCTTCATTTGGTGAGACACAAATATGTGTCTCTACGAGTAATAAAATTTAATTTGGAAGGATTAACAAGTTCATTTTTTGTTTACAAATCTTTACCTGTCTGTATAGCTTTTAACATTAAAATTCATGTAAATTTTTTATAAAATAATTGTGAGTAATTTCAGACATAAATATTCTGTAAGGGTCAGGAATTATGAAGTAGACTCTCAGGGAATAGTTCATAACTCTGTTTATCTTCAGTACATGGAGGTCGGAAGAATTGAATACCGCAGAAATCTTGGATATAATATTCAGCCTAACGGAGTTTTTGATGACGGTTTAATGTTCGTTGTTGTAAATAATACAATTGATTATCTGGCACCTGCAAAGCTTGATGAAGAGATAGATATTTTTACAAAAATATCGTGGGTTAAAAATTCGAGTTTTTGCTTTGAGCAGGAAATAGTTAATAAAAAGGGGATCACAGTTTGCAGAGGTTCAGGAATTTTAGTGAATCTGGATGTGAATACAAATCTGCCTTTAAAAATAACTGATAAATTTATTGACGAAATAAAAAATTTTGAAATAGACTTTAAGATAAAACAGTAACCCATGAAAATGAAAAAAAGAATTATATATATTGCCGCTGCTCTTTCAAACCTTACGTTTATTTATTTACTAATGATAAGCTTTCAATCCTGCAAGCAGGACTTTGTAACCACTCCTACTACTTCAGATTTTCCGGCAGATGTTAAAACGGTTTTTAATACAGTTTATAATTCAACCAACAATACCTGTACCAGCTCGGGCTGCCACAGCACTGAGAACAGGGCAGCTGGCTTAGATCTTGTAAACTGGTCAAATACCATGGCGGGCTCTAACAATGGTACGATGGTAATACCTTACAATGCATTCTGGTCACATATGACTTCAACTATTAACAGTGATACTACTATTTCACCGGTATCGTTAGTATTTACTGAAGTGCATAAGCTTGATTCAGGGAGAGTTGCAACAGTTATAAACTGGATAAATAACGGAGCGCCGAATACCAATGGAGATATTGCAAATCAAAGATTTACAAACAAAGCATTTATTACTAACCAGGCAACTGATCTTATAGCAGTTTTGAATACTGATAATCAAACAGTTACAAGAATGATACCTGTCGGAGGAAGAGCGAACATTTTAGATGCTCCGCATTACATTACTACTGATCCTCAAAAAAGATTTATATATGTGAGCTTAATTCAGGAAGGATATGTAGAAAAATATGATATAAATACTTTTGCAAAGGTTGGAAGAATGGCGGCAGGATTAAATCCGGCGCATTTGGTTATTTCACCAGATGGTAATACAGGTTACGTAACTAATTTTGATGCAAGCGGTACGGAGAGATATACAAAGAAATTCAGTACTTCAAGTATGTCGCTTATTGATACAGCTACAGATACGAAAATGAAAGCTCCACATGGAATGGCAATAACCAATGATGGAAATTTTATATATGTATCTTCTCAGATAGGAGAATGGCTGTTTAAGATAAACACTTCAGACATGAGTATTGCAGCCGATGGACCAATTGATATTACAGTTCCACCATCCGGAAATGGTACCGGTAATTTTAAACCATATCAGATAATTTTAAGCCCAGATCAATCAAAAATTTATGTTACATGTGTCTCAAATAGTTCAGTGAAAGTTT
>JBBRMY010000108.1:0-9012 GCA_038230595.1 Ignavibacteria bacterium | reverse complement strand
TAAGGGCTGTATGAAAGTTTTGAAAATTAATGAAGAGGATGTTTTCCTTTCCTTTCTTCCTTACTCTCATAGCTATGAAAGAACTGCAGGATATTATCTGGCATTTTTCAGCGGCGCAAAGATATATTTTGCTGAAAGTATAGATACTATTTCAACACAGCTGCCGGAAGTAAAGCCTACAATATTGATTTGTGTACCACGGCTTCTTGAAAGAGTTTATAATAAGCTAATCAGAACTTCAGTAGATATGCCGGCTGGCTTTAAAAAGAAAATATTCAATTGGGGACTTAACGGTGCATTAAACAAAACCTTTCCAAAAAATTCTTATAAATGGAAGATTGCAGATAAGCTAGTATATTCCAAGATCAGGGAGAAAACAGGCGGAAGAGTCAGGTTTTTTGCATCCGGCGGAGGAGCATTAAATAAAAAAATTGGAGAATTCTTTGATTATATCGGAATGATAATTCTTGAAGGTTATGGCTTGTCAGAATTCTCACCTGTGATTTCAGTTAATCATCTTGAAAAAAATAAATACGGTACTGTCGGACCACCATTGCATGAAGTTGAGTTAAAGTTAGCAGAAGACGGAGAGATATTAGTCAAAGGCGATTCGGTAATGAAGGGATATTTTAAGCTTCCGGAAGAAACAGCTTTAACAATTAAAGATGGATGGCTTCATACAGGAGATATAGGTGAGATCGATAAAGATAATTACATTAAGATAACTGACAGAAAAAAAGCTTTATTTAAAACCAGCGGGGGAAAATATATTGCTCCGGCTCAGATCGAAGGATTGCTTTCTCAGCTTCCTTATGTAGAACAGGTTATCGTGATCGGTAACGATAGAATGTTCGTAAGTGCTTTGATTTTTCCGGATGTAACTGAGCTTCGAAAAACATTTAAAGATCATAGTGGAATTGATTTGAAAAATGAAGATGTTATGGAGAATAGAGATGTTCTCAAAATGATGGAGAAAAATATTGCAGATGTTCAAAGAGGTCTGGCAAAATATGAAATGGTAAGAAAGTTCAGGCTGATGAAAGAACCATTTACTATCGAAAATGGAGAAATGACTCCAACAATGAAGCTTAAAAGAAAAGTTATTGAAGAGAAGTATGGGGATGTTATTGAAGGAATGTATGATGTGTAAGTGGAAAAATCCTTCAATTAATTTTTCTACAGAAGGCTGTTGGTGGCGTTCCGATGAATCGGAACTAAACACCAACAGCGGATGGTATTAGTTTTCCTGCTGAAGGCTGTTAGTGACGTTCCGATGAATCGGAACTAAACACCAACAGCGGATGGTATTAGTTTTCCTGCTAAAGGCTGTTGGTGACGTTCCGTTGAATCGGAACTAAACACCAACAGCGGCGGCATATGCTTCTTTTTAATTAACTATTCAAAGAAGCTTGCAGGCTGATCTTTACATTCAGGGCTTTGCTAATAAGGCATTCTGTCTTTGCACCATCTGCAATCTTCTGGAACTGTTCATCACTTATTCCCGGAACCTTTGCATTCAACACAAGATCTGATGATACTAAAACTCCGTTGTCAAGTGTTACAGTTGAAGTTGTTTCCAATGAATCAGGGGTGAATCCGGCTGCAGAAAGATCAGCACCTGTTTTCATTGTGAAGCATCCGGCGTGTGCTGCAGCAATTAACTCTTCAGGATTTGTTCCGACACCTTCTTCGAACCTGCTTTTAAATGAATATTGAGTTTTATTCAAAGTAGTACTCTGAGTTGTTAAATTTCCTTTTCCTTCTTTCAGGTTACCGTTCCAGACGGCAGTTGCAGTGCGTTTCATATTTTTATTTTTAAGTTATTTTGTTTCAAAAAATGTTATCAGTGTATAAAAAAAAAGAAAGACATTACTATCTTTCTTTTTTTCTTGCTATATAAAATTGTTATTAGCTTGTCAGTTCCTGCTCTTCTTTTGTTTTTTTCAATCTGTCAGGGACAGTAGAGAAGATATAATCCCACAGAGGATTGCTTACCCCGTAAGCAGTATGCTCATCATTATAATGATGTCTCAGGTGATATTCTTTTAAGAACTTTCCGGCACTGCCTTTAAAGCTCATGTGATGAGTTGCATAATGGATAGAATCATAAGCAACATATCCGAGCAGAAATCCGGCAAATATATTCAGAAAATAAACCTGTCCGAAAGCTAACTGGAATAAATAAAAAAACATTATAGACAATGGTAGACTTACTAAAAGCGGCATTACAAGTCTTGTGCTGTCTCTTGGATAGTCATGATGAATTCCATGTACTAAAAAGTGAAGGCTTTTTCCTATCTCTGATTTAGGATGATAATGGAAAACCCATCTGTGAAAAACGTATTCAAAAATTGTCCATAAGAAAATACCTGCTAAAAAAGCAAGTATTCCTGCACCAACTCCTATTCTTGGAAATCCAAAAAATGAAGCAGCACCTATTATCGGTAAAAAGATAAATAAAGGAGTTGCAGGATGAATATGTGAAAAATATTCAAGAATAGGATTCTTGAATAATCTAATTGTTTCGTCTCTGTTTGATACAAATTTAGCCATGTATTACAAAATATATAAAATTTAGAAAGAATTCTGCATCAATAATACGCTCTTTATGAGTGTTTTGGATTGCCGGATTATGTAATAATTATAACAATTAAAAACCTTAAATGGTTTGTTTGCCGGGATTCCAGCTACAAAGTCAGATAGAAGGACAAAAACTTTAAAATTAACTGAGACGCAAATATGCGTCTCTACAAATCTATTAGCTATTACTTTTCTAAAAGCTCTTCAAGCTCTGCTCTGGCGTTTATGTAATCATAAACTGCCTGAATGTATGCTAATCTTGCCTGATCTAAGGAAAAATTTGCATCTAGTACATCTATCTGAGAAAGTACACCACTTTTAAAATTAATATTTGCCAGCTCAACGCTTCTTTCAGTTAACTTTACATTTTCATACTGTGCTCTGATCCTGGCTCTTGCATCATCAAGCCTAATTAAAACCGTCTCTGCTTGTACTCTTATCTTAGCTTTTGTATCAGCAATTAATTCATCTGTTTTTCTTACTTCTATCTGTGATTTATGTACTTTCGGATCGTTCCTGAAAAAATTAAGATTCCAGTTCAGGGAAATTCCTGCATTCAGTACATTATTAAAATTATAACTTGTAATGCTTTTCCCATCGTTCTCATTTGCCTGTGAAGAATACTGACCGAATAAAGAAAGCTTTGGATAGTATCCCGCTTTATCAACATTCACGGTTTCCTCATTGATGATCTTATTTATTCTGAGAGTTTTAATACGGATATTATCTTCAACCAATCTGTCAAGAACTGACTGTGAAGTACTGAAAACTTCTGTTGAATCATAGAGAAGATTGCCTACTACGTCTATCTCTTCATTGCTTTTTAATCCAATGACATTTTTTAAATTCTTTTTTGCAATTACAAAATTATCAACTGCTGATTTTACATTCGGCTCAAGTGTTGCAACTCTTACACGTGCCCGAAGATAATTGAATTCAGTTTCTGCGCCATTGCGATATCGCGATTCAACTACTCTCAGATTTTCCCGGGAGTTTACAAGACCGGCTTCATTAACTGAGATCTGCACTTTATAAAGCAGTGCAGTATAAAAAGATTTTTTTACTACTGTACTTAAGGCTATTTCCTTAGCTCTTATATTTGATTCGCTAAGCTTTGTATATTTATCTGCAATATTCAATGCAGCTCCAACCGGTACTCCCAGAAAAGGAAGAGGCTGGATAACATCAAATGTATTAAAGATAGAATTATCAGAAATAGTACTAACCTGCTGCCCCAGGATATTTACAACCGGCTTGGAGAAATATCTTGTATACTTGCTTGATAATGTAATTGAGGGTGTAAGATTCTCCCTGTATATCTGGGAGACTTCTTCCTGTGCCTTTAGCAGGTCATACCGCGCAATTACAAGATCACTATTATTCTGATTTGCCAGAGAAATTGCCTGCTGAACGGTAAGTACTTTAACCGGCTGAGCGAAAGCAGAGGCAGAAAAAAAGATGATACCTGCTATTAAAAGATTTAAATTTATTTTTCTTATTAAACTCATTTTTATAATTAGATTTTAGTTCTGTATTAAAGGAGCATTAAGTCCGCCACTTTCAGTAAGCTTCTTTGCTCTTTTTTCTGCTTTCCTTTTCTTTCTGTTTGCAAACCACGCTTTAGTGTTATCCACTTTCAGAAATATATTTGGAATAACAACAAGAGTCAGAAGCATTGAGCTTGTCAATCCACCTATCAAAGCAACTGAAAGTCCTGATTTCCATTCTGAACCTGAATCATGGGAAAATGCTATAGGCATCATTCCTATAACCATAGCAATAGTTGTCATGAGGATAGGTCTTAACCTGGTTTCTCCGGCTTCAACAATAGCATCGTATGAACTTAAGCCATTCTCTTTCATATCATTTGCACGGTCAACAAGAAGAATAGCATTCTTAGCAACAAGACCCATAAGCATGATCAGACCGAGAATGGAAAAAATGCTAAGTGACTTCACTGCAAGTGCCATTGCTATAAAAGCACCGATAAGAGCAACAGGCAGTGAACATAGTACTACAAGCGGATAAATATATGAATCATATAGAGCTACCATGATAAGGTATATGAAAATTATACCTGCAAGTAGAGCAAGTCCAAGAGAAGAAAAACCTTCTGCCTGATTTTTCAAGTCACCGTCATAAGAGATAGCAATGTTCTGTGGAAGCTTTGTTGATGTAAGTATCTTCTGAAAATCCGCACCTATATTACCAGATGGTCTTCCCAATACCTGTGAATAAACATAGATTGTTGGGTTTCTGTCTTTACGTGTTAACTTTGTTGGACCCGTAGTCTGATAAATATTTGCAAATTCTTTTAATTTAATTGCCTGACCTTTCTGATTGAAGAAAACCATGTTCTCAATATCAGATATCTTTGACCGGTCAAACTTATCCATTTGAATTCTAATATCATACTCATCATTATTTTTAACATCACGGAATTTAGAATCATTATCACCTGTAAGCGCAATATTCAATGAGCTGCCGATCTCGCCTACATTCAGTCCGAAAGCTGAGATCTTTTCTCTGTCAACTTCAACCCGAGTTTCAGGCTTTCCATCTTCTGTTCCAAGCCTGACGTCAACTGTTCCCGGAATTCTTTTTAAAATATTATAAATACTATCTGCAGAGAGTTTAACATCACCTGAAACAGGTCCGCTAACTATTATCTGAATAGGAGCCTGATTAGCAGTACCAAAAATACCTATAGGATTAACTCTGACTTTTACACCGGGAATACTGGAAACTTTTCTCTTGATATCCGCACTGATCTCATCTGTGGATCGTATTCTTTCCTCTTTCGGAAAAAGGGCAACATTTATTTCAGAAAAGTTTGAAGATGACTGAGTTGCAAATCCGTCGCTGTTAGAGCCAACATTTGCGAACTGCTTTTTGACCTCAGGTATTTCACCGATGATCTTTTCAACATCTCTAGTAACAAAGTTAGTTCTTTCTACAGTAGCGCCGGGAGGAAGTTCAATAGCAACTGAGAATTCCCCTCTGTCACTCTGAGTTATGAACTCACCACCGATAAAACCAAGAGGTATAAGAGATACTGATGCAACAAATAATACAAATGTAATTAAGAAAATGATGATGGGGTGACGAAGACTCCATTTCAAAAGACCAATATAATTTTCTTTTACTTTATCAAACAATCTTTCAAATGCTCTTGAAAATGATCCGAAAATCGATTTTCTGCTCATGTCTTCAAGCTTAGAGAATCTTGAAGCAAGCATCGGAGTAACAGTGAATGAAACAAATAAGGACATTAAAGTAGAGACTACTACTACAAGTGCAAACTCCCTGACAATATTTCCAACGAGTCCTGAAACAAGAGTTAAAGGAATGAATACCACAACGTCAACAAGTGTTATTGAAAGAGCGGCAAAGCCGATCTCATTTCTTCCCTTTAATGCAGCATCACGTTTTGGTTCACCTTTTTCAAGATGATGATAGATATTTTCAAGAACTACTATCGAGTCATCAACAAGAATTCCAATAACGAGGGAAAGTCCGAGAAGTGTCATCAGATTAAGTGTAAGTCCGAAAGCATACATTGCAATAAAAGTAGAGAACAGAGAACATGGAATCGCAACCATAACTATCAGAGAATTTCTGAAGCTATGAAGGAACATAAGCATAACTAAAGCAACCAAACAGATAGCTATCAGCAGATCTTTTTTTACAGCATTTGCAGCATCCAGTGTATAGAGCGAGCCATCCTGTGCAATATCAAACTTTATTTTATAATTTTCAAAATCTTTTTCGATCTTTGGAATCTCTGCGCGAATGAATTTGCTAACATCCACTGAGTTAGCATCACTCTGCTTTGAAATAAGAACTCCAATAGTAGTAACACCATTCAGACGGCTAATACGAGTGTAATCTTTTTGTGAATCAGTTACTTCAGCAAGATCTTCCAGCTTTATTTCCCCACCTACTTTTGAGCGGGCGACTATCAGACCTTTAAGCGCATTTACAGATTCGAATTTGCCGGCTATTCTTACAACATACTGATTATTTTCCTGCTTAATATTACCGGTAGGGAAGTCAATATTTGAAGATTTTATTGCAGCAACTATTCTTGCAGGAGACAGACCAAATGCATTTATTCTGTCTATATTCAGATTTACTTTAATTTCTCTTTCATCACCGCCGACAAGCTGAACCTGACCAACGCCGGGCTGCTTTGCAAATCTAGGCTGAACCTGGTCTTTCATGAACTGATAAAATTCCTTTGCAGGAAGAGTCGATGTTATTCCCATTCTAATAACAGGAAGCTCATCGGGAGCGATCTTAGTAAGTGTCGGAGCTTTTGCATTATCCGGCAGGGTACTTAATATCTCATTAACCTTTCTTTGAGCATCTTGTAAAGCAATATCTATATTTGCGCCCTGAGTAAATGTAATAACTACAATGGAAACTCCTTCAAGAGAGTTTGAAGTTACTTTCTCTACTTTATCAATTGCAGATACAGATTCTTCAATTTTTTTAGAAACTGAAGTTTCAACTTCGAAAGGAGAAGCACCCGGATAGATAGTTGTTACTACAACGTTCGGAACTGCTATCTTTGGGATAAGCTCATATTTCAGCTGGGAAAATAAGAACAAGCCGATTATACTCAGTGTTACGAATATAACAACAACGAATGACGGCCTTTTAATGGAGAGTTCTGTAAGAGTCATAAAACTAATTTAATATTCTAATATTCATTCCGGTCATGGACCGTAACGAGAGTCAATTTTGTTTTTGTATTATTGAGTAATTACTTTTACTTCAATGTTATCTTTTAAATTATTTGTGCCGTTAGTAACTACTTTATCACCTTCGCTTAAGCCTGAAGTTACTTCTATAAAAAGATCACCTTCAGCTCCGGTAGAAATGTTTACCAGCTTAGCAGTATTATTATTTACTATGATATAAACTTTAGGGTCTTTTATACTTCCTACTAAAGCTTCTCTTGGAATCACAAGTCCTTTTCTGTTTGTAAGTGAAGTGAAGTTAGCTTTTCCAAACATTCCGGCTTTCAGTGGATGGACTTTGTCATTTGGAATTGTTATCTCAACAGGGTAAGTATGAGAATCATCACCTTTTGCAATTATAGCTGTAATTTTTCCGAAGAATATTTTTCCGGGATATATATCTGTAGTTACTTCTACCGGATCACCAACTTTAAGCTGGAAGACATCAGTCTCTGAAACATTAACTTTAACTTTCAAAGATGAAATATCTACGATTGTTGCGACCGGAGTACCTGAAGATACTATTGAGCCTTTTTCAATATTTTTAATAGTTACATAACCTGACATAGGAGCTTTTACATAAGCATCTTTCAATTGCCTGTTGGCAAGCATTAATTGAGTTTCGGCAGATTTCAGAGAAAATCTGTAACCTTCAAGCTGAACCTGCGTTGTAGCATTCTCAAGTAGGAGCTGTTCATACCTTGCAAGATCTGTCTGAGCCTTATCATAATTATTCTGAGCATTCAGAATATTAAGCCTTTTAGTTTCACTGTCTATGCTTGCAAGAATTCTACCTTGTGAAACGAACTGACCTTCACTGAAGCTGACTGCAGTTACTCGCCCGACTGTTTCAGCGCCGACAGTAACTTCTTTGCTTGCGTTAATAGTGCCCACAAGAGCAAGCTTATTGTCAATTTCCTTAATTGCAACATCAGTTACATTTACCGGTACTGCTTTAGAATAATCAGTACTTGTTTTTAACTTCTCCTGCGACTTTGATTTATTCTGAATCAGAACAAATATTATCACAGCAAAAACAAGCAGAATTACTCCGATGATACTAAGCTTTTTAAACATTTATTTTTATTGTTTAGAGATTAAATTTTCCTGAATGGACTTATTAAAATTCTTTTTTTCTTTCTGAAATATTTCCTTTCCTTTCGAAGTGAGTAATCCGTTGAAAATAAATTCGAACACAGATTTCAAGGCATCATGAAGGCTGATATTATTTTTAATAAGGAATTCCGATTTTGAAACGGAAGACATGATGTTTGTCATCAGCTCTATTACTATTTGCGGGTTATGATTTTCCATAAGCTCTTCCTTAACGCCCTGATGTATGAGCTTTATCATAGTTGTTTCAATTTTCTTTGCTCTGAACTGGCAGATCTGATCATAAATATGCGGAGTCTGGGTTTGCACATCTTTAATCCATTTTTCAGAGATTTTGGAATACCGGGAGAGATTAGTATTTGTGATCTTTAACAATTTCAGAACAACGTTGTCTTTTGAATCCAGTATCTCTGTCATCTTTGAATCATCAAAGCAGATATTAGTGTTAACTATTTCTTCAACTAGATTTTCCTTTGAAGTGTAGTGCTTATAAATAGTTTTTTTGCTTATCTGAAGGTCTTTAGCAAGCTCATCCATTGATGTCTTGTAAAATCCTTCGCTGCAGAATTTTTCC
>JBBRMY010000107.1:0-9043 GCA_038230595.1 Ignavibacteria bacterium | reverse complement strand
GGCAATGAACCTTGCTACAAAAAATGCAGCAGCAGTTGTGAACAGTCATGGCGCGCAGGCAGGACTGATGAAGATCAAGGATCTTAATTATTAGAAATAAAATTATACAAGCAGTAAATATCCCTCTATACACGAATAACAAAACGGGAAAGTATTAGAATTTGGAACTTTGGAAAAAGAATTTATACAGCATCTGGATAGCACAGTTCCTTGCTATGGTAGGTATGAGTATGGTCATACCTTTTCTTCCGTTTTATATCCGCGACTTAGGTGTAACTGATCCTGCCGAACTGCAGAAATGGAGCGGTCTGGTTTTCAGTGGTCCATTTATTATATCATTTCTGGTAACTCCCATCTGGGGTTCTCTTGGTGATAAATACGGCAAGAAAAAAATGGTACTTCGTGCTATCATTGGTCTTGCGCTATCACAGCTTCTTATCGGATTAGCTCAGAATGTAGAACAGCTTTTTGTTTTTCGTATTATACAAGGTTTCGTAAGCGGATTTATTGCAGCTTCACTTGCCCTGGTTGTTTCATCAACTCCGAAAGAAAGATCGGGATATGCTATCGGAGTTTTACAGACCTCGATAATGTCAGGGACTATTATAGGTCCTATGATTGGAGGTGTGCTTGCCGATCTTACAAATCACAGAACTGTTTTTTTCATTACATCAGCAATGTGCTTTATAAGCGCAGGGTTGATATATTACCTTGTGAAGGAGCCGGCCGTTCCTGCTTCTCATGTGCCTCATTCGGTCAGAGATAATATCAGATATGTTCTGAAATTACCTATGATAAGGACGGCAATGATCACTATCTTGCTGGTGCAGACATCCATCACGCTTGCCCAGCCTATCTTTGCTCTTTTCATTGAATCGCTAAGCAACGATACAAAATATATTGCATCTCTATCCGGAGCTATTTTTGGAACGCTGGGAGTGTTCACAATAATTTCTTCTCCATGGTGGGGTAAAAGAAATGATAGAGGCGGCTTCCGGAAAAATCTTATGCTTGCGATCTTCGGAGCCGGAACTGCATTTATGATGTATGTATTTGTGAATAATCCGTACCAGCTTTTTCCTATCAGGGCATTTCAGGGATTTTGTCTTGACGGTATAGTTCCGGTCTTTTATGCTTACATAAATAAAAATATTCATGCTGAAAGAAAAGGGGGAGTGATGGGGCTTGCATCAAGTTCAACATTGCTCGGAAATCTTTTAGGTCCACTTATAACAACCTCTCTTTCTTATTATGTCAGCAACAGGTATATATTTTTAATATCGGCGATTATGTTATATGGAAATGCAGCATTGGTTTATTTTGCAATAAAAGAGCCTCCGATGAAAAAAGATCCGGGCATACTGACCAATGAAAACAATGATATCGTATTGAATAACGAATCTAAAAGAACATCATTCCCTCAAATGATAAAAGAAAAGTTCGCTGCAGCATTTGATAAGACTAAAGAGGACGAAGAAATTTAAGCATTTAACTTTAAACAACAATTAATGTCACCCCTAAAGATAAACAGAAATGTAGATAACACTCTCACGATTAACTGGGATGATGATAGTGAAGATACTTATGATATTAAGTATCTCAGAGATGAATGCCCATGTGTAAATTGCAAAGGTGAAACAGTTCTTTTTGAATCCTATATTCCGATGAAAGCGGTTTTTAAACCGACGGGGTTTTATGAGATAGGAAAAATTGAAACATTAGGAAATTATGCACTGCACATTACCTGGAAAGATGGACATAATTCGGGGATTTATTCCTATGAATATCTAAAAAAACTTTCAGCAGAAAAAAAATAATTACAACAACTATAAAATTTACGGATAGGTCGCGACCTGTCCCTACACAATCTTCACAATTCTCAATTCGTAATTGATTTTAAGGTGCGATCCTGTATATCTCCCACTTACCTTTTTTCAATTCATAAACTATCCTGTCATGAAGGCGGTTCTCTCTCCCCTGCCAGAATTCAAAATAAGTTGGCTTTAATTTGTAGCCGCCCCAGTTTGAAGGGACAGGTATTACTTTTTTATCCTTAAAAGTCTCCATTAATTCTTCAACATCATTTTCAAGATCTTGCCTTGATCTTAATTTCTCACTTTGTGGTGAAGCAATTGCTCCTATCCTGCTTAGCAAAGGACGGGAATCAAAATAATCCTGTGAATCTTTCTTTGTTATTTTTTCGATCTTTCCTTCTATTCTTATCTGGCGCTCAAGCTCTTTCCAGAAAAACAAAATTGCTCCATTTGGGTTTTTTAATATCTCTTTTCCTTTTCTGCTATCGTAATTGGTAAAAAACGCAAGACCGTCATCATCAATGAATTTCAGCAATACAGTTCTTGAGGAGGGCTTACCTTCTAGAGTAGATGTAGACAGAGTCATAGCATTCGGCTCTTCGATCTCAGTCACAACAGTTTCTTCAAACCATTTTTTAAATTGCTTTAACGGATCCGGTGATACATCCGGTATATCAAGCTTATGCTTTCTGTAATCCGTACGCATAGCGGCAATTTCTTTCTTTGTTAGCATAAATTAAATTACCCTGTAGCGTTTCCATAAGAAATCCGAAATTTAATGCTAAATAAAAAACCTGACAGGTTATTTTTCCTGTCAGGTTGCTTTTGAAGTCAACGGTTCCCAATCAGTGGATTGGGAACGAGGAAAAAGTGGATTGGAAACGAGGAATAAGTTTTTAATATGAAACATAAAAAAAGGCTGTGATGCCTGAGCATCACAGCCTTTTTAAATTAAATTAAAATTCCTGAACTTAAGACGGCATCTTTAATTCCTGGCCGGGCTGGATCTTGTTTGGATCGCTTAAAATATCTTTATTGGCTTCAAATATTTCCATATATCTGCCTGCATCACCTAAATGCTGCTTTGCAATTTTGCTTAAAGTGTCACCGCTTTTCACAGTATAAGTGCTTCCTCCTGATTCTCCGGATCCTCCTGAGCTTCCAGCTTCATGTGCGTCACCACTTCCGGAGCTGCCTGAACCGTCCATTGTAATGTCAGCCATAATATCTTCCGGACTTTCGCCGCCGATTTGCTTTATTTTATCCCAGATCTTCGTTTTCTCATCTGCACCTGCAACCGTTGCTCTGAATACAAATTTTCCATTCTCTTCTTTTGCTTCAACGTTTCTGGCTCCTAAGCCATTTGCAGTATCTACTGCGCCTTGATACTTTTCCTGTAATCCCATTGTTTAATTTGTTTTAAATTTTAAACGTATTACTTACGTTTGGATAATAGAAGAACCTATATTATTCAATTAAAGTTGTGTTTATTTTTCCCAATAAAAAAAGCGGCAGAATTAGTCCTTTCTGCCGCTTTCATTTACTGTTTAATGAATTATTTTAATTCATATAATCTTCAGTTATGTCTTTTCCGCTGTTATTCTCCACCTTGAAATCATCAAATGCAAGAAGTGCATCTTCCTTAAGCTTGATAAAAAGTCTGTATTTGAAGCTTAGCTTTAACAGTTTACTTATCATATCACTTTGAAGATAGGATTTTATATAAGGATTTACCGTTACTGTTATTATGCGTCCTGATTCTCCGCCTTTATATCTTTGAAGCCATCTTTCCAGTCTTGTAATAAATGTTACATTTGAATGTATTCTTCCTGTGCCCTTGCACATTGGACAATTATCAGAAACAGAATGAAGAATATTCTGCCTTATCCTTTGTCGTGTTATCTGTACAATTCCAAATTCACTGACGGGCAGAACTGTAACTTTTGCTCTGTCCTTTTTGAATTCTTTTCTTACTTCTTCGTACAGCTTCTTTTTATTCTTGTCATCATAAAGGTCAATAAAATCTATAACTATGATCCCGCCGATATCTCTTAGTCTTATCTGTCTTACAACTTCAACTGCTGCTTCAATATTTGTAGTTAAAGAATTTACTTCCTGATCTTTGGACTTTGCATATTTTCCGCTGTTAACATCCACTACTGTCATTGCTTCGGTAGCTTCAATTATAAGATAGCCTCCGCTCTTAAGCCAAACTTTTCTTTTTATGCTGTCTTCTATCTGCTTCTCAACATTATGAAGATCAAATAACGGCTGATTGCCTGTATAATACTCGAGCTTTTCTAATGCTTCCGGGGAAGTTACACCAAGGTAATTTGAAATTTCTTTGTGCTGCTTTTTGGAATCAACTATGACCTTGCTTACATTTTCCTGGAACAGGTCTCGTATTACAGAGTTAGTTGTTGATGCGTCTTTATAAATTATTGAAGGAGCTTTAACAGTTTTTAGCTTTGTCTGTATCTCATTCCATGTAGTGATGAGCTTATTAAGATCATCTAAGATCAGGCTGTCTTCCTGATTGGAAGCAACGGTTCTTATAATTGCTCCGAATCCTTTTGGAAGCGCAGTTCTTACAATCGTTCTTAATCTTCTTTTTTCTTTCTGGCTATAGATCTTTTTTGAAAGTCCAACCTTTCTGCCGAATGGCATAAGAACGAGATATCTTCCGGGAAGAGAAACTTTTGATGTGACGCGAAGACCTTTATTGCCAACAGGTTCTTTAGTAACCTGAACAATAATTTCCTGTCCTCTTTCAATATTGACGCTTTCACGGGGACTGTTTCTGTTGCTGTGACGGGAATTGCCGTTGTGTCCGTTATGACCAACACTTTTAGGAACGATCTTTTCTTTAACAGGTGTCGGAGCTGCTGTTTCTTCATCGTCATCATCATCCTCATCGATCTCGTCCTCACCTATAATAGATGAATATTCATCGAGAGAGTCACTGATATCTGAAAAGTGAAGAAAGGCATCCTGTGGGAAGCCCAGATCTATAAATGCAGCACGGATACCGGGAATAACTTTTCCCGTTTTTCCGAGGTAAATATCACCAATATTTCTTTCTGTATCGGGTGTTTCTAAAAAGAACTCTGCTAATTTATTGTCTTCTGTTATTGCAATTCTTATCTCATCCGACGTAGAGTTAATGAGAATTTCTTTTTTCATCGGGGAAAATTTTATTTCATGGTCTCAATCAGGAGTTCATGATTGCCAAAAATTCTTTATTCGACCGGGTTCCTTTCATCTTTTCCATCAGAAATTCCATTGCTTCGATCGGATTATATTCGGCAAGCAGCTTTCTTAAAAGCCACACTCTGCTGAGCGTTTCATTGTCTAATAAAAGCTCTTCTTTTCTTGTGCCTGATTTGTTCAGATCTATTGCAGGGAAAATTCTTCTTTCTGAAAGTCTTCTGTCTAAGACGATTTCCATATTACCGGTTCCTTTGAACTCCTCAAAGATAACCTCGTCCATTCTGCTTCCTGTATCTATTAAAGCAGTTGCAATAATTGTAAGGGATCCGCCTTCATCTATATTTCTGGCGGCTCCGAAAAATCTTTTTGGCTTATGCAGCGCGCTTGCATCCACACCTCCGGAAAGTATCTTTCCGCTGTGAGGTATAACTGTGTTATGCGCTCTTGCAAGCCTTGTTATGCTGTCTAAAAGTATGACAACATCTTTCTTTGCTTCTGTAAGTCTTTTTGCTTTTTGCAAAACTATTTCAGAAACCTGAACGTGTCTTTCAGGCGGTTCATCAAAGGTTGAGCTGATGACTTCGGCATTCACATGCCTTTCCATATCTGTTACTTCTTCCGGTCTTTCATCTATCAGCAGAACTATCAGATGAACTTCAGGATGATTTCTTGTAATGCTGTTTGCAATGGTCTGCAATAAAATTGTTTTACCGCTTTTAGGAGGAGAAACGATAAGTCCTCTTTGACCTTTTCCGATAGGCATGAAAAGGTCCATTATTCTCATTCCGTATTCAGTAGGAGCTGCTTCAAGAGTCAGTCTTTCATCTGCATAAAGCGGAGTGAGATTATCAAATAATATCCTGTCTCTTATAGTATCAGGATTTTCAAAATTAACTGCTTCTACTTTTAATAAAGCGAAAAATCTTTCACCTTCTTTAGGAGGTCTTACCTGACCGCTTACAGTATCACCTGTTCTTAAAAGGAATTTTTTTATCTGTGAGGGAGAAACATAGATATCATCGGGTGAAGGAAGATAATTATAATTTACAGATCTTAAAAAGCCGTAGCCATCTGCAAGCACTTCTAAAACTCCGACTGCATATGCAAATCCGTCTTTCTTAGTCTGAGCTTCAATTATTTTGAATATAAGATCCTGCTTGCGAAGGTCATTATAACCTACCACATCAAGATCTTTAGCTATAACATAAAGTTCAGCTACTTTTTTTGACTTAAGGTCTACAGAGTTCTTTCCTGTCTGAGGCGGTGCAGCAGCAGGAGCGCCGTTAGTTTCACCGTTAAATTGCTGCTTTACTCTGACGTCAGTTCTTGGTTCAGTTCGCTTTGCTTCATGATCATAATGCTTTGCTGGTCCTGAACTTTTCGAATCGTGTCTTGAATCTGAACGTCTTGGATCGTTGTTTTTACCGTTTTCCGGTGGATTGTTCATCATAGATTAAACAGTCCTTTCATGGGCTGGATGATGTTTAGAGGGATAAATTAATTGAAAATGTTAATTAAGATGTTTAAAAAAAAGCGTTTCTTTAAAAATTGATTTAAATTGGTTAGAAGTTTTAAAGAAGAGTTCTTACGATGTTATTTAAAACTATTACTTTAAGCATTAAGTTGCAAGTGTAAAATGATTTATAATCCAATAACATCTTTTTTATGCTTTTAATGAGATTTGAATGATTTGATTGATAATAACTTATAAACTTTGTTTTCAAGTTGTTACCTATCAGAATTACATCTTTATTATTCTTACTCTTTAATTTCCTCTAAATAATTCTTATACTTTGTAGTAAAACAAAATGTTTCCGGATCATTCTTAATAATGTTCTGATCTTAAAACAACTCATATGCCAAAAGAAAAAGAATTTTCGATAAGTGAAGGTCGAAGTGAGAAAAAAGAAGTAAATTATTTTGAAATAAAAGAACGCCGCAAACGTCTTACCCAACGTGTAAAAACTCTTACCCGAAAAGAAATTGAAGTAAAGCTGGAAGAGAAAATGTCGGGACAAAAAGTTACGCAAAAGGATGCGATTGATATGCTTTTTAATTCAATTCAGGAGCTTATGCTGCAAGCTGACCCTCTTCTTCGCCTTGAGATAAGGGCTTTCGGTGTTTTTGAAATAAGGAAAACAAAGCTTAAGGATAAAGACAAGAACGAAAGAAAAGGAAAGTCCGCTAAGAAAAAAAAGAAGGACATTATTTCCGGAAAAAGAAAAATGGTATTTAAGCCCGGAAAGTTACTGCAAAGTTTTCTAAGTGAAAAAAGCAGTTCAGAATAGGTCTGAAATTCACGTATTCCACTCTGACACAACGTCGTTACATCCAAGCATTACATCCTCTAAGTATTGACCGGAGAACCACCCCTGCTCACTTCTTGAAAATAAGGAGTGGGAGTTAATTCTTGCGCCGTCTTCGCGTAAGAAAGGGATCCCCCGATAAAAACATTCGGGGAAATTGATATAAAACATTATTACCCAGAGAACCATCCCCCGACCCCCTCCTTTTAAATAAGGAGGGGGAGTGTTATGATCTATAAACCCAGACTTACGCTCATATAAAAATTTCTTAAAGCTGCAGGTATCCAGTTAGGAGTGCCGGTGTAATCTACGTTTCCTGTAGGTGTATAATATTCGTTTAGAATGTTATTTAGTTTTAGATCGAACTTCAGACTACTTACATTCCTTAAAATACCTGAAGTGCCAAATGCTTTTATCGGATCAAAAGTAATTCCTCCGTTCAAAACTGTATAAGCTTCAATTGTCTTGTTCACATATCCAGGTGCTTCTCTCAATGCCGGATTTTTTCTTTCGTTCTCGGAATTATCTAAATATTGCTTTCCTATGTACTGCATTCCTATGTATAAATTAAAAGCATTTAAATTCTGAAAGCTTAGAGTAAGATTTCCAATTACATTCGGATTCAACAAGATCTTATTGCCGGAAAAATCATTTCCGTAAATAATATTACCGTTAGCATCTGCGCCTATGATCTCTGTATATTCTTTGAAGTAGTTATCGGATACGTTTATATTTCCCGATATCTGAAATCCTTTTAATGAACCATTCTTTAAGAATGGATTTAAAATGAAGTCCAGCTCTGCTCCCTGGTGTAAGGACCTGCTTGCATTCCCGCTTATAGGCGACCCTACATTATCTATCTGACCGTTGTTAACTATTTCATTATTGAAATCCATTCGGTAAAAATTCAGATTTGAGACCAAGGCAGCCGATCTGTAGCCAAAGCCAAGCTCGTAGTCAGTCATCTCTTCCGGCTTTACAAGTGGATCTTCATATTGGTTTGCTGCTGAATTAACTATTCTGAATTTAGGAGCAGCAAATGGATTCTCACCGTCATAAACGTCTTTTAATCTTGGCTCTTTCTTTGCAAGTGAGATATTTCCAAAAACGCTGAACCTTTCATCAATATTGTAATTCAATCCTACTCGTGGAGTAAAGAAATCATATTTAACATCAAATGCATAAGGTCTGAAATTATCATTCAGTATTGAATACTGATGGTTTGCATATTGAACGCCGAGCATTCCGGTTAGCTTTTTATTAAAGCTGTAAAGCTCATTTGCATAAACTGAAATTGTTCTCTTCCTTCCGTTAAAGTAATAGTACTGTGAATTTGGTAAAGTGCCCGGAGGAAGAACATCTCCTGAAGTTACTTCTCCGAAATGTTCTGACCTGTGAAATTTCAGTTCACCACCAATAACTAATTTTCCTTTTTCATTTGAATGTGTCCACTGTATCTTTGGGAACCAGCCGTAGGTATCGTTATTCACATATAATTTTGTGTAAATATCGCTTCTCTCTATAAGGTATCCGCTTCCCGGTACAAAGTAATATATACCATCCGTATTTCTTCTGTAATACGAAGAATTATAAGTGGTGGTATCAGAAACAAAGAAAGGATTCAGATGGAAGTATGAAAAATCGTAACCATAGTAAGCAGGAAATGAGGTTATAAAAAATCCCTGTCCGCGAATATAATTTACAGTGTTTGAT
>JBBRMY010000106.1:0-9091 GCA_038230595.1 Ignavibacteria bacterium | reverse complement strand
TATGGTTAAATTAAAGATCGGAGAAATAAATTTATCCAATCAAACTGTATTTAAAGCTCAACCGATTTTTCTGAATGATGAATTATGTAAAAACTGTGAGTATCTGAGTATGTGCTCGAAAAATATTTTATCAAATGCACCTGAGTTAAATGAAATTTAAAACAAAAAAAATATCGAAGCCGGAATTATTTGAAATACCCGAAGGTATTTTTAAAATAAATGCAAGTGCCGGTACTGGAAAAACCTTTACGCTTATAGAAAGATATAAAGATCTTATAAACAAAGGTGTGAAGCCCGTTGATATTCTGATGATCACTTTTACTAACAATTCGGCAGAGGAAATTAAGAACCGGATCGTTAATAATTATAACGAGATCAGGAAAAAGAATATAGGGCTGACTGAACTCTTTAATTCACCTGTTGTTACGTTTCATGCATTCTGCTCAAAGCTTTTGAAAAAAGATGGAATGAATACACCTTTCTATCTTGGAATAAAGGAAAATATTTCATCTAACTTTTCAATTCTGGAAGATTCGAATATTGAATTCCATATGTTCAATGATTTCTATAAGAACTTTAAGAGAATAAATCAAAAGACATTTCCAGATATTTTTGAAATTACTGATAAAGATATAGTAAATCTTCTTTACATAGTAAAAAAATTATGCTCCATCGGTTTGTTTCCTGTCAGCGGAGAATTTTCAAAAGTTGATAAAGAAAAGCTAAAGGGGAATTATTCTGAATTCTCTGCTCTGTTCGATAAGCAAAATGAAGGAAAGATCGGAGCAACAGGTAAAGAAGTAAATAATGATCTATATAACTGCTTCAAAGCTGTTCTTGACAATACAGTTTTCCTTGACCTTCCCTTTGATATTATAAAAAATAATGAGAGCCCTAAAAGAATAAATCCTGCCTGTAAGGATGAGATATTTAATGACCCGATGCAGGATAAATGGATTGAATTCATTGGAAAAATTTATTGGGACTATATAGTTTATCTGGTTAAAAGAAATTTTCTTAATTATGATTTCCTCGTGATGTTTGCTTACCTTCTCCTTTCAAAAAATGAGCATGTAAGAGAAAATAACAGGCAAAAATATATTATGGTAGATGAGTTTCAGGATACAGATGAGATACAGATGAAGCTTATACTTCTCCTGGCAGGAAAAAATGAAAATGGCAGACAGTTCACAAATGTCTGTATAGTCGGAGACTGGAAGCAGGGGATATATGGCTTTCGAAATGCAACTATTGAAAATATTATTTCATTCGAATCTCGAATGGAAGAAATGATGAATGATCTTTCAGAAAATAACGGAATTGTATTCTCAAATTTTCCGGATACCGTTTATTCTTTAGAATTATCTGAAAACAGAAGAAGCTCAAGAAAGATCCTGGATGCAGGAATTAAAACTCTGGGAATCAAAGCAACTGATAAGGATGAGCCTGCTCCTTTTGATGAAATTGAAATACATGAAATAAATAAATTCGGAGATGATTCTCAGATCTGTCTTATGAAAGGCGAAGATAAAGATGAAGAGAGGGAGATCATTCTGAAAAAAATAAATGAGATAGTAACTGATCCGAAATATATAATTCATGAATTTGATCCTGACGGTATAATTTCAAAAACTCGAAAAGCTGAGCTAAAAGATATTACAGTACTATGCAGAGATAAAAAATTCGGGCTTGAGCTTTACAGACTGGCAGTAAATAAATATAAAATACCTTCAAAGCTTAATGGCGGCATCGAATTATTTTCATCTTATCCCGCTATAATTCTTCTTGCATGGCTGAGGGTTTTGAATGATCAGACAAATATTAACGGCTGGGCAGCGATCTTAGATAATGAAGACTTCAGGTTAAATTCAATTAAAGAAATTCTCGAAAAGATTAAGAAAGATGACCATTCAGATATTCCGGTTAAGCTGCTTGATATTTTAAGATCACTTAAGCTGATCAATAACTTGTCTGAGGTTTGCAGGACAGTATTTGGAATTTATAATTTTTCAGATAATTTCTCTGATAAGATCCTTAGTGTTATCAATGCCTGGATGAAAACTGATAATTATTCACTCTGCGAGCTTATAAATATTATTGATGAAAATATTCTGACAACTTATGATGTGGAAATAATCAGTTCGGATAACAGCATTACAATTCAGACGATTCATGGTTCTAAAGGGTTGGAGTATCCTGTGGTTTTTGTTGCCAATATAAATCAGAGTAATTTCCCATCCAGCCGGGCTGACAGAGGTTCAATAATTTATAATTCCATCTCGGGATTAAGGTTTAAATCTTTATTTGGAATCAGGAACGGAAAATATTACGAATTCTCAAATTGGAGAACTTCACTTTTATCTTCTATCTTCATTAAAAATTATGACGAAGAAAGGCGATTGTTCTATGTTGCAGTAACCCGTGCAAAGCAATATTTATATCTGACATCATCAAAGCCATCGAAATTTTATAATGCCTGGTTTGAACACGATGAGATCTGCATTTCTGATTTCAGCAATTCAGATGAAAACTTAATTTTCTCAGATCAGGATTCCAATGACTTCTTAGACCCTTCTGAAATAACCTTTTAAAAATCCCCCTCCTTATTTTCAAGGAGGGGGTTAGGGGGTGGTTCTCCTTATATGAAGGCCTTCAATAAAACCAATCTTCCCTGAATGTTGGTAGGTTCTGTATTAATTTTCATTAGTGTCCAATCTGTAATATTGTATAAGTTTTCTGTTTAGCTCCGTAGGAGCGAAATGTCTGTAACATATTATTTGTTTTTCTGTTTAGCTCAATATGCGCGACCTGTTTGTAGTATAGTATATGTTTTTCAATTTAGCTCCGTAGGAGCGACCTGTTTGTAGTATTGTATATGTTCTTCAGTTTAGCTCCATTGGAGCGACCTGTTTGTAATATTGTATATGTTTTTCTGTTTAGCTCCGTAGAAGCCACCTGTTTATAGTATTATATTAATACCTCTTAAACTTTTTAGCTCTTACATTGTCTTATTTATGCAATCGATGAATTGCACTAAATCAAAATAAAAATTAAATAATCGATGAAAAGAATAAATTTGAAAAAGAGCCTTGTTACATTAATGATGCTTGCGGCTTTTGTAGTAGTGGGAAGTAGATCTTATGCTCAGTCAACAGATCAGGAAGTACATAAGCAGCATACAATGAAAACTCCTGAACAAAGAGCTACCATGAAAGCTGATAAGATAAGTAAGCAATTAACTCTGTCTTCTGATCAGTACAGCAAAATCTATAATTCTATTTTAAGCGCAGAGCATCAGATCAAGTCTTTAAGAGCAGGCACTACGGATAAAAATTCTATAAAAGATCAAATCAAAAAGATCAATGTTTCAACAAATGAATCTATCAAGGGAGTTTTAACTGCTGACCAGCAAAAGCAATACAAGCAGTTCAAGGAAGATAGAAAAGAAAAAAGGAAAGATAAGTTGAAAGATAAAAAAGACAAAAAAGATGGTCATATAAAGATAAAGAAAAACAAAAGGGGAAGCACTAAAGAAACAAAATAACAGGAAGTATAACAGATAAACAGTTCAACATAAGTCAAATTACGGAACAATCTAATATTAGCGAGGTTTAAAAAATATCCGGTTTCAGTATCGGATATTTTTTTAATTTAAAAAAGATCCCATGATTAAGTTCAATTTCAAAATAAGATTTATGGCATTATTGATGCTAATAACTGTCTTTGCATTAAGCAGCAATTCATTTGCTCAATCACGAGAGAGCGATGATAATAATTATAATAACAATAATACCTATTACACAGGCAGCACACCGGAACAAATCGCAGCTTCAAAAGCAGCACAGCTTCAAAAAAGATTAAGTCTTACTACTTCACAATATAATACTGTTTATAGCTATCTCCTTAGCGGAGAACAGCAGATCCAATCCGTAATAGCTGCAAATTATGATAAGCAGACTCTTAATGATCAGATCAATAAAATAAACAGTTCGACAAGAGAATCGATAAGAGGAGTTTTAACTGCAGATCAGCTTGTGATATATGACAGGTACAACAATAAAGGTAATGATAGTAATAATAATGAGTATGGTCAGAAGAAAGAAAAGAAACATAAAAAGCACAACAAAAAGAATAAGAAGGATAAGGAAGATCGGGATGACGATGATCAAGATAACGATCATCATGATAAAGACCATCGGAATAACGATCATCATGATAACGATGATCAGGACAACGATTAAAAATTCTTATAATGTTAATTTAATTAAAACCCGGCTCGCCGGGTTTTTTTATGCCCGTTTCAAAAATTGCAGTATAATATATAGTCAGACTACAAATATGATTACAAATTTTTAAATTGTTACAGGCTTGAGTTTTAGTTATTTTTCGGAATATCTAACTCAAACATACTGAATGGCAAAAATAATAGTCGTTGATGATGAAGTAGTTTCCCTGACTATTCTTAAAAGTGTTCTGGAAAACGCCGGGCACGACGTTACAATAGCTTCCGATGGGGAAGCAGCGTTAGATATAATGAAAAAATTAAAGTTCGATATAGTATTATCGGATTTTAATATGCCTGGTATGAATGGCATAGAACTCACCAAGGAAATTCTAAAGCTTTCTCCTGACTCCATAGTTATCCTTATCACAGCATTTATCTCCATAAGAGCTGCAGTTGAATCTATTAAGCTCGGAGCTTTTGATTATCTTACCAAGCCTGTTGATAAAGAGGAATTGCTCCTTTCTGTTAACCGTGGGCTGGAAAGAATTGCATTAGTAAAGGAAAATATACTCTTAAAGCAGCAGCTTGAAAGAGTTGAGAATCCGGAATTCACATATCAGACCGAAAGCGATGAAATAAAAAGAATTCTTCTTGAAGCGAATAAAGTCGCCAAGTCAGATTCTACTATACTTATTACCGGTTCCAATGGAACAGGTAAAGAAGTTCTTGCAAAATATATTTATAAGAACAGCCTGAGAGAAAAGCAGCAATTTGTAGTTGTTAACTGCGCTGCAATTCCTGAGCAGCTGCTTGAATCAGAGTTGTTCGGACATGTTAAAGGTGCTTTCACTGGTGCTATCAGAGAGCATAAGGGATATTTTGAAATTGCTGATAACGGAACTATCTTCCTTGATGAAATAGCAGAAATAGATCCATTGCTGCAGGTAAAGCTCTTAAGAGTACTCCAGGAAAAGCAATTCAGCAGAGTTGGTGATACACGGATAATTTCTACAAATGTAAGGATCATAGCTGCAACAAACAGGGACCTCAACAAAATGATCGAAGAGGGAAAATTCCGTGAAGATCTTTATTACAGGCTCAATGTATTTGAATTTCATTTACCTGACCTTAGAGACAGAACAGAAGATATTATTTTCTACTTTAATAAATTCGTTTCTGAATTTGCAAAAAATAATAATAAAAAGATCACTAAGATCGATCCCGAGATCAATCATTATCTTATTTCTTACCAATGGCCCGGCAATATCCGTGAACTGAAAAATGCTGCAGAACGGTCAACGATTTTATGTGATACAAATCAAATTACTCCTGATCTTCTTCCTAAAAACATACTGGGAATAGCAGATAATAAAGAATCATTTACCAGCAATGATTTCAATGAAAATAAAAACCGCCTCCTGAAAGAATTTGAAGTGAAGTTCATTATAAAACACTTAAAGCTTAACCGGGGTAACGTAGCTGCTACTGCCCGCGCCATAAATTTCCATCCTGTAAGTTTACGTCAAAAAATAGCCAAGCTCGGTATTAATGTTGACGATGTTGTTGGTGTCTAGTCATACTTTTTCTCTACCACGTATCTGATTATATTTCAAATCAAACTTATGTTGATTAGTAGAGACGCAATGCTTGCGTTTCCTGATTACACTGACCTGACAGGTATTTTCCCTGTCAGGTCGCTTTTTAAATATGCAAATATCCCATTACTATGAAACTTAAAAACAATATTCAGAGTAATAACTATATGAAGAAATCAACATTAATGTCGTTTATAGGGCTATTTCTAACTCTTGTTTTTATATCTTTTCCTTCGAATTCACATGCGCAAAAATATGATACTGAACTTTTAAAGGGAATAGATAAGATCTATCATGTAAAGTTTGATTCCGCAGATATTATTTTTGATAATTATATAAAAAAGAATTCAGATGATCCTTCAGGATATTTTTTTAAGGTTCTTGTTCAATGGTGGAAAATAAATCTTGATAAATATGATGAATCATTTGATGATGAGCTTTTCAAAAGAGTTGATAAGGCAGCAGAGATTGCTGACAACAAGCTCGATAAAAACGAGAATGATAATTATGCAATGTTCTTTAAAGGTGGTTCGATCGGTTACAGAGGCTTGGTGCGAAGTGTAAGAGAAAGCTGGCTGAAAGCTGCCGAAGATGGAAAAGAATCTTTGAACCTGCTCCAAAAAGCCTACGAACTGAATGATAAGAACAAAGATGCAGTGTTTGGTGTCGGCATTTATAATTACTTTGCCGAATATGTCCCTGAAAATTATCCTGTATTAAAGCCTCTTATGATAATTTTCCCAAAAGGAGATAAGCTTAAAGGTTTAAAGCAGATACAGGAAACAACATTAAGTTCACAATATGCCAGAACTGAAGCAAATTTTATTTTAACTTACCTGAATCAAAGGTATGAAAATAATTTCACTGAAGCAGAAAAATTCTGTAATATTCTAAAAGCTGAATATCCTGAGAATCCTGTTTTCGAAAGAATGTTTGCAGCAAATTTAGTTGGAATGAATAAGTGGAATGATGCATTAAACGAATGGAAGATAATTGCTCAGAGATGCGACAGCAATCAGGCAGGATTTAATGAAAGATTGAAGAGAGAAGCAAATTATTATGTTGCTCTTTGTCTTTCAAAAAATAACAGGCTGAGTGAAGGTGATGTAAATCTTCAGATTGCTAAAGACCTTAATGCAAAGCTTGATAAAGATGAAGATACACCTTTTGGAGTTTATACTTTTATGATGCTGGGTATGCTTAAGGACCAAAAGGGAGATCATAGTTCAGCAGTTATTTTTTATGATAAAGTTATAGTTATGAAAGAATTCGGGAACTCACGCTTAGATGCTGAGCGGTTTAAGAAGAGTGGGTATAAGTAAGGGCAGCTTGCTAAAGCTTATATCGTAGTTATACAATTTAGCATAAAAATTAGTTCTTTTACATTAATCAAAAAATTTGTAATATTAGCAGACAACTTTTCGGGTAATTCGAAAAGATTTTAAAAGAATAAAGGAGAACAAAATGGAAGAAAATAACGGAGTATCAAAAGGTTTATTGATTGGCTTTTTAGCAGGCGGAGTAGCAGGGGCAATAGTTGCACTGCTTTATGCTCCAAAAAGCGGAAAAGAATTAAGAGCTGATATCAAGTTAAAGAAAGATGAAATGATCGATGATACATCTGAGTATATCGATTTTGCAAGAACTAAAGCTTCAGAATATGTTAATGAAGCAAAAGTTAAAGCTCAGGATGTTATAACACAAGCTAAGCAACGAGCAAGCACATTAATTGATGATGCTAATAAAGTTCTTACTGATGCTAAGCAAAAAGCAACTAATTCTGTTGACTCAGTAAAAAATACTATTACTGAAGAATCAGGAAGAGTTAAGGATGCTTTCCAGGCTGGTGTTGATGCATATACTGAAGAAAAATCAAATCTAACTGACGGTAAATTAAAAACAGGAAAAGCTTAAATTAATATAAGCCGTACTTAAAATTAAAGTACGGCTATAATTAAATCTAAAAATCGTGGACCAAACCTTACAGATAATTCAGATAGCAATAGGAATAATAATTATTCTTTTATTTTTAGTTTTTACAGTTTTAGTGCTGCAGGTAACAAAGCTTATAAAGCTTGTTACTTCAAAGATGGATAAGCTTGAATCGCAGATAAATGATGTTAAGCTAAAAGTAATTCCTGCTATTGATAATATTCAGACAGTTGTACACTCAGTTAATAAAATTGTTACTGTTGTTGAAGCAAATACAATAGTTCTTACCAATACTGTTGAAAAGATAGACGGAGCAGTTGACGGAATTATTAAATTCGAGCAGAATATTCAGGCTCGTGCTGAAGTTCCTATAATGGAAACTATAAATAGTTATTCAGCTCTGGTTACAGGTGTTAAAGCATTTTTCTCTAAGCTTGGTGAAAATCGCAGCTATGGGAAATATAAAGGAGGTAAAAGATCTTATTATAATTCCGAAGATGCAATCTATAATAACGAAAGTTCATTTGATAACGATAACAGAGAGTTTGATGATATAAACTCTGAGCTTGATCTTGTCCGTAAAAAGCTTGAAGAAATGAGAAAGGATTAAATCTCATTTATTTTTAGTTCGGGTTAAGAAACCTGGAAATTTAAGTTGTACATTTCACTTTCCTGATCTTTTGATTGGGAAAGTTTTTTTTTATTCAATTTGAAAATGATATCCATTCAATTGAGAACTATTTCCTCCATAGACTCCATTTTTAAAAAAGGCTCCTCCTTACCGGTCGCAGTCACATCAGATCCGAACCAAAAATACTTTGTAAAACTTAAAGGAACTGGAGAAGGTACTATTGCCTTAATTTCCGATTTCGTCTCATCAAAAATTGGAACACAATTAAGTTTGCCTGTATTAGAACCATTTTTAATCCAGCTTAATAAAGATGCTAAAGTTAATTTTAAAAATGATGAACTTTATGATCTTATTAATAACAGCTATGGAATTAACCTCGGATTCCCACTCCTTGAAAACACCCGTGACTATTCCGATCAATACTACAGTGAGTTACTTGATCAAAACACTAAAGATCTTATTTTCTTATTCGATTGCTTTCTTCTGAATATTGACCGCACTTTGCAAAATCATGATATTATCGTGCATGAGAATAAAGTCAGAGTACTTGATTACGGAGCTTCTTTTCTGATAAGAGGTATAATTCATAATATTGAATATGAAAAAACCCCTGAGATAGCAGGTCAGTTAAAGCGCCACATTTTTTATCGCAGCGGAGTTGATCCTAACGAGCTTTATGAATGCTTTTCTCTGCTTCCGTCAAACAAT
>JBBRMY010000105.1:0-9374 GCA_038230595.1 Ignavibacteria bacterium | reverse complement strand
GAGCGGATATATTCTTGCAAAAATGAATTCACTTGTTGATGAAGAAGTTATTATGAAGCTATACGAAGCATCAACAGCCGGTGTTAAAATTGATCTTCTTGTAAGAGGTATCTGCAGATTGAAGCCGGGGGTATCAGGCTTAAGTGATAATATAAATGTTTACAGCTTGGTCGGAAGATTTCTTGAGCACAGCAGAGCATTTTATTTTGAAAATGATGATAACCAGTTATATCTTGGCAGCGCAGACTGGATGCCAAGAAATCTTGACAGAAGAATAGAAATACTTTTCCCTATTAAAGACAAAAGAAATAAAGAAGATATTAAAGATATACTTGAGCTTTACCTTACTGACAATGTTAAGCTACGAAAGCTAGACAGCAAAGGTATATATAATAAAGTTAAGCCCGAATCAGACGGCAGTGAAAAAGGTAAAGAAAAGATCAACGTCCAGGAAATACTTGTTAGAAAAGTTATCAGTAAGCACACAAAAGAGCTTAAAAACAGTCATAAGAAAAAAGTTAAAAAAGGTATTGTAAAAGATCTGAAGCACGTAAGTTAACGATCCAAGTCCACTCTAAATATTGAATGCCAAAAAGAACTGATCTAAAAACCATTCTCCTCATAGGAAGCGGTCCAATTGTAATAGGACAGGCTTGCGAATTCGACTATTCCGGTACACAGGCAGTAAAGGCATTAAAAGAAGAGGGCTACCGTGTAGTCCTTATTAATTCCAATCCTGCAACAATAATGACTGACCCTGAAATTGCAGATGCTACCTATATAGAACCTATCACTTCAGAATTCATAGAGAAAATTATTATTAAGGAAAAACCGGATGCTATACTTCCAACAATGGGAGGACAGACTGCTTTAAATGCTGCAATCGATCTTCATAACAAAGGTATATTAAAAAAATATAATATTGAGCTTCTAGGAGCCCGGATAGAATCGATCCATAAAGCAGAATCTCGTGAAGAGTTCAGCAATGCAATGAAAAAGATCGGTCTCGAAGTTGCTAAAGGAATTTTTATTTCATCAGTTAAAGAGGGAAGAGAATTAATTTCTGAGCTTGGTTTTCCCGTTATCATTCGTCCATCATTCACTCTTGGAGGATCAGGAGGAGGCATTGCATACAACATCGAGGAATTTGATACTATGGTGAGCAGGGGACTGACTGCATCACCTACTAACCAGGTTCTGATTGAAGAGTCATTGATAGGTTGGAAAGAATTTGAGCTTGAAGTAATGCGTGACAGGAATGATAATTTTGTTGTAATATGTTCCATTGAAAATTTTGATCCTATGGGTGTGCACACCGGTGATTCTATCACGGTTGCACCTGCACAAACTTTAAGTGATAAGCAGTATCAGAAATTAAGAGATGCGGCAAAAAAAATAATTTCAGAGATCGGAGTTGAAACAGGTGGTTCAAATATTCAGTTTGCAGTGAATCCGGAAACCGGAAGAATAATTGTGATTGAAATGAATCCACGTGTTTCTCGCAGCTCAGCTCTCGCATCAAAAGCGACAGGTTTTCCTATAGCAAAGATCGCTGCAAAGCTTGCTGTCGGATACACACTTGATGAAATTCCTAACGACATCACTAAAACAACTCCATCATGTTTTGAACCGGTAATAGATTATATCGTTGTGAAGATCCCACGCTGGGATTTTGATAAATATCGCTCAACAAATGCTGATAATGATGTTCTCGGAGTTCAGATGAAATCAGTTGGAGAAGTTATGTCCTTCGGAAGAAATTTTAAGGAAGCATTTCAAAAAGCTATCCGTTCATTAGAGATCGGAAGAAGCGGAATGGGTGCAGACGGAAAAGATGTTTATACAAGGGAATATTTACTTGAGTTGACAGAAGAAGAAAAAGAGTCCGTTAAGGAAAAAATATTAAGCAAGCTGAAAACACCTAGGAATGATAATATTTTCTGGATACGATATGGATTACAGTTAGGAGCAACTATTGATGAACTGCATTCAGCTACAAATATTGACAAGTGGTTCTTAAATCAGATGAATGATATTGTAAAGATGGAAAATGAATTGTATGAATATAAGTTTTAATAAAATTGTATCACTGTAATGTTATTTTCCGAAACGTTTAAATATTGCTTTATCTATAGCTTCCCTGTGTTTCGGATGTGAGATATTCATAAGAGCAATTGCTCTTTGTCTTAAATTTTTTCCAAACAGATCTGCAACTCCAAACTCAGTTACAACATAGTGTACATGAGCTCTTGTTGAAACAACTCCAGCTCCTTCAGCAAGAAATGGTACGATCTTGGATTTCCCCTTTTTAGTAGTAGAAGTTAAGGCAATTATTGGCTTACCACCTTCTGATAAAGCGCTTCCTCTCATAAAATCTATTTGCCCACCAACTCCTGAATACTGATATGTCCCGATTGAGTCTGCACAAACCTGCCCTGTTATATCTATCTCAATAGCTGAATTAATTGCTACAACTTTAGGATTTACTCTGATAACTTTTGTATCATTTACATAATCTATCTCTCTGAAGATCACCATAGGATTATCATCTATAAAATCATAAAGCTTTTTTGTCCCAATTGCAAATCCTGTTATTATCTTCCCACGGTTATTTTTTTTGTATTCGTTTGTTATCACCCCTTTTTCTAGTAAAGGTATCACGCCATCAGAAAACATTTCTGTGTGTATTCCGAGGTCTTTATGTTCAGTGAGGCATGAGAGAACTGCATCAGGGATCGCTCCAATTCCCATCTGAAGAGTTGATCTGTCTTCTATTAATTCAGCACAAAGTTTACCAATAGTTCTTGAAGTCTCATCAACACTATCACTGTAACTTACTTCAGGCAATGCTTCATCTATTTCAACTGCAATATCGATCTCACTGATATGTATGATACCGTCTCCATGTGTTCTTGGCATCTGCTTGTTCACTTGTCCTATAACATGCTTGGCATGCTTAATACCGGACCTCGCAATATCTACAGAAGTTCCCAATGAACAATAACCATGTATATCCGGTGGAGAAACGTGAATTAAAGATACATCTAATGGCAGAATATTTTTTTCGAAAAGCTGATATATCTCGCTGAGGAAAACCGGAACATAATTTCCGTGCTCACTGTTTGCAAGTTTTCTTACATTATCTGAAACAAAAAGCGAATTCATAAAAAAACTTTTTCCGAAATCAGCTTCATCAAATGCTCCTTCTCCCAGTGTACTTATGCTTACAAGTTCAACATCTTTTAGCTCTTTATTCCTTTTAAAAAGCGCTTTCAGCAAATTAAGAGGAGTTGCAGCACTGCCGTGAACAAATACTCTGTTTCCGCTTTTTATTCCCTTTACAGCTTCTTCGGCAGATGTATAATTTGTCTTCATAATTATTTTTTAATCCAATGTAAGATTTATAGTATTATTTTAAAACTGCTGAGAAACAGCAAAAGGAAACTCTTACAGAGTTTCCTTTGCTCTTGTTGCAGTTTCTCAAGTCATTCTATTTTAGATAGTTACTCCATTTTGTATCTGCAAACTCTTCTTTATTGTATTAATCCTATACAGTGCATATAAAATTAACAAAACGATCAATATAATAAGAAAAATTATCCATTTACTATTTGCGCCTGACCCTGAAGAACCGCTTACAACTGTAACAACTCCTTTCATGTAAGGGTGAGGGGCGCACATGTATTTGTACTCTCCGGTTTTATCCAGTTTAATTTTATAAGTTTCAGCATGACCAAGCAGTGGTGAATTAAAAGGAGCGGGAGCTTCATAAGTTGATGCAGTGTGAATTCCTCCGAACTCACCATCCATATAGGTGAATATATCTTCGTTCTGCCATACAATAGTCGTACCCTCGCATACCTGAATTGATTTCGGATAATATGAGTTTCCTATTATTTTCACCATTACTTCTTTTACTTCGGGTCCATAAACCACTACCGGGTCAACATCAGGAGAGCCCGGTTCAAACGGAGCAATTGTTCTTATGATCTTTGATTTGATATCTGTTAATTCCTGAGCTGTATATTTAGGACCTTCTGAAGTAATTACCACAGGAGTTTTTGCATTTTTGTCGCAAACTAATAAACCAATCGCCCCTCTGTCAGCAGCACTCACAGCATGGTCAAGCATTGTATATGCACCTTCATCCGGCGGCATTCTGAATTCTATTACCCATGAATCCGATGGACCTGAAGTTACAGTCTGACCGCCCGGCTGAGGAAGATCAGGATTTCCCTGCCAGTAAATATAATCCCATATAATTCCTACTATATGAAATGTCGAAACATGATTTGGACCGACATTCAGATAATTTATTCGTACATAATCACCCGGCTTTGCTTTTATCGGCTGTTCGACATATCTGAATAGTTTTCCGTTCCACATTGAATATATCGCAGTGCCCTCAATTGCATCCTTACCGCTTGAATACATTTCATGTTGAAGCAAGTAAATTTCAACATCAGGTTTTTTGTTCAGTAATTGCTCAAGCTTGTATTGTTTTTTTGGCTTAACAGTCATCATTCCATATTGTCCAAAAAGAATATGCAAAGGTATTCCGTGCCCTCCCGGTGCGCAATGATACATATATACACCGGGTCTTACAGCTTTGAAGAACATTGATTTTGTTTCTCCTGCAGCTATATGTCCAACATACTTTGAAGTCTGTGTGGATGCAGAGTGAATCGATGCACCATGGGGTATCTTTCCTTTATTAACAACTGTGAACTTAACTATATCGCCTTCATTAACTATGATGTTTGGTCCGGGAATGCCGCCGTTTATAGTAAAACCTTTGAATAGCACGCCTGCTCCTATATATGCTTCTCCCTCGGACAGTTCAATTGTCACTTCGGCATCAAATTTAGTATTTGGATCCTGAGGAACATAACTGGAAGTAGGGATCGAAAGTCCTTTATCTCTGTTCATGATCTCAATGAACTGAGTTGTGTCCGGCTTGCTCTGAGCTAACAAAGAAAAGTTATAATTAAAAGTAAGAAAGGTTACTGTTATAAAAAGTATTCTGAATAATTTATAGATGTTCATTTTGATTGTATTAATTTTGTTTTAAAATTTTATTTTAAACAAAGAACCAGGTGCTGATAAATATCTTTATATGAGCTATGACTCCCAGTGAATCAGCGTCAGATGAAGGTTCCATAGACATTACAGTTTCTTTAACTTCATTGGTTTTTGGATCGATCGTATAACTAACCGGACGATTGACATTTTGTTCAGATGAAGATTGATTCTTTATAGCCTCCAGCAATTCCTGCCCGCCTAAAGTATTTGCTCTTTTATCAAGCAGTTCTTTTTTGAAATCTTCATTGCATTTAGGACATGCCTCAATACCAGCATTAATTCCTAAAAGTAAAAATATCAGCAGGAAAGACACAAATAATATTTTATTTTTTTTCATTTTTATTATTTTATTATTATTAAAATTAATATCAATACTGATATGACTAGTGAAAATATGAGAGTAAGCCTTATCACTTTCATATCTATAGAAACTAAAGGAATTGCGATCGTTGCTGTGGAATTTGCAAAATTACTTTTTATTGCAATTTTGGGAACAGGTATTGTGATCGCCGGAACTTCTTCTTTAGAAGAGTAAATTAAAAACAGTGCGAACATTGAAAATATCATGAAGATCACAAATAATCCTGCCCATGATGCATATTCGTTCATGTCCATGCTTTTTACTTCCACAGGATTTTGAGCGAACAGAGCATTAGCAAAGCTCAATATTGAAATAGTGATAATTAAAATATATTTTTTCATTTTGAAAATATTTTTGATGTTCATATTTTTAAAATTCAAGTATTGTGTGAATAATTAGCTTTGAATCAGAATCAGAAATAGTGTTATCATATTGTACAACAAATGGCAGCTGATAAGTCGTTTGCTGGAATGTAAGACCAAGTGTAAAGAACTTTGATGGCTTGTAAGCCAGTCCAACAATAAGCAGGCTTTGCTTATCAGTGTTATTATTAAAGCCGGAAGTACTTACTGAATTATTTGCGTTATCCGGATCAAACATATCAAAACGGGCAATTAGCATTAATTTATTATCTAAACTTTCTACAGGCGGGTTAATTTCAAGATATGTTGATAAGCCTGCTGAATTTGTCGTCACAGCTGAATCAGGCTTAATTATTGAAGGATCCTGATTAAACTGCATACTGTATTCGGTTCCAAACTTAATGAATCCGAAGTTATTGAAATTATATTTTATGTGAAACATTCCACCGGCTCTGTTCCGTGAATATTGGGCTCCATTAAGGGTATAATTTTCTCCAAGACCCATTTTCCCAATATAAGCATAACCACCCACAGTTACATCCGTAGTTCCTGTTATTCTGGCACTAGGTATTGTTATCTTTTTCTTAATCTGTGCTGCAAAAGGATGGATGAAAGCAATGGCTTCTATATCTTTAAATCTGTTATCAAATCCTAAATTCCTAAAGCCATTACCGTTGAAAACATTTAAATATAATTCACCAAATCCAGCTGGTGCAGTGAAAGAAATATTAGCCCCCAGATCAGAAGTTGGAAAATATGAATTTGTTGATCTGTTGACTGAATAGATCCCGTTAACCGAAGTAGTATTTCTTACTGCTGCAGTTGTCCATGAATAATCTGTCAGAGTTTTTGCAAATCCGCGGTATCCGAAATATTTTTCATTTTCCAGAGGCCATTGATTTGGAATAACGCCTGCTGCAAGATCTATTTTAAATCCATTATCATTTTTGTAGGGTTTCCAGTCAACCCAAGCAAATTTCACTCCGAGTTGGTACTGAGTTTTTCCGCTGCCGTCAGTTAAAGAAAAAACATCGGAAGTTAGTCTTCCTTTTATAGTTGATGTTAAAGAAGCTATCACTGTAAGAAAAGCTCTATCAAGAAAAAATGAATTTTGACTGGTTTCAAATTGATTTTTAACGGGATTAAAGCCAAATGCTGAATTAGGATTAGCCGAAGATGAATCCAGCTTAGTAATAAAGTTATCATTGCCGATATTAAATTCCCATCCGGTGAATATTGTACCTGAAATTTTGAATTCCTGCTTGAATTCATCTTTATTCTGAGCAAACGCAAAAATGGCACCAGTAAATATTATTATGAATGTTAAAATGAATGTTTTCATTTTTTTGAAATTTTTATTTGTTGTCTTATTCAAATTGAACAGGAAGGATTCATGTTTAGACTTTTTTCCATTTCGATAGCTTTTGGGAATAATATATTATTCTCTAAATGAACATGCTGATGAAGATCCTGTTCAAATTCCTTTAACTCTCCGAACAATACTTTAAAAGTACCGCATGCGTTTTGCGGAGGATCATAATTATTGCTTAGAGAATGTATCTCTGACATTAACTTTCCGGCTGTCTCATGCTCAGATTCCATAGCTTTTACAGGATTATTTACAGAGCCAAAGGGAGCTACATTAATTTTAGCTGAATGCTGAACCGCTGATTCTATGTTCTTCATATAAGGGAAAAGCATTTTTTCTTCTTTCTGCATATGCGCAAGAAGCTCATCTTTTATCTCAGTAAAATTTTTCTGTATTTTTAATAATTCGGGGTGGCGTGAACCGTGGGCATTTACAACTTTGTCAAGATGATCAGTTATTGAAGGTATTGAGCTTCTTACATAATTATGATGATTATTAACTATGTAATCAATAAGAAAGCCAGCATCCCATTTATCAAAATGATCAGATGAAATATTCCGCTCTCCTGTTTTTGAAAGCTGCTCTAAAACTGCTACAGGATCTAAGCCTTTTTCAAGACAGGCATCATTGATGGTTTTCTTTCCACCGCAGCAGAAATCCAATCCTAATTTTTCAAATACCTTTGCTGTATGAAAGTTGCCTGCAACAACATCACCGATCTTATTCTCTTTTTGAATTTGCATGATAGTTAGTAATTTTATTTGATAAAATATACTAACTATAAAAGAATTCTCCTTTGACTTAGGTCAAATAGAAAAAATTATTTTGAAGAGTATTATTTGCAGGCTTATAGGGAAAGCTTTTGCAGTTTTTTGAGATCTGTTATTTGAATTACAGATCCGTTAACTACTACAAGATCATCTTCCTGCAGTTTTTTAAAAGTCCGTGAAAGTGTTTCAGGGATAGTGCCAATGTATGAAGCAAGATCATTCTTACTTATATTTAGTTCAATAGATGGATTTACGGAAGATCCGCTTTGTTGAATTTTATATTCTGAAAGAATATAGCCGGCTACTCTTTTAACTACATCTTTAAGAGCGATATCTTCTATATGAAGTGTAAGAGTCCTCATTCGCTTTGCAAAGCCAGAGATTATTTTTAAGAGCAGTTTATTGTTTGATTCAACGAATTCAAGGAATGGTCTGGATGGAATGAATAAAACCTGTGTATAATCTTCTGTAGCTGAAGCATTTGCCGGATACTTGGCTTCGTCACTAAGTATTTTTTCTGAATTCTCAAATAATGGTACTTCAGCAAAAGAGTTTCCGGGATTAATAAGATGAAGGATATGCTCTTTACCATCTTTTGATATCTTAAAAATTTTTACAAGTCCCTTTAATACAATGTAGAATCCGCTATAAGGCTCAGTATCAAAAAAAATAGATTCACTTTTATTGTAAATTTTTACTTTTGAAATTTTTTCAATCTCTAAAAGTTCTTCATCGTTTAGGCTCGCAAACATGTATGATTTGGCGATATCTTTAAGATCCATTTGGTATTTTTACATTATGTGGTATAGGGGGTCTTTAAAGATGTAAATCATTTACATCCATTTTGATTTGAAAAACTTGTGCAGGCTATACGAGAATCTTCCCTTTGTGGGTTAACATTTTTCTGATATTTAGAAAATATCTCTTACTTCTGTTTTAAACGACTTCCATATTTTCTCTCGAAAAACAAATCCCAGATACTCAAACATAATTTCAATAATATAATCTATCATTTATACTAATTCTTCCTTTTCTACCCAATCACCATTCTCTTTGATCAACTCAATTAACTCATCAACTGCAGTCTCTGCATCAACGCTTCTTTTTATAACTTCTTTTTCTTTGTAGAGTGTGATCTTTCCGGGTCCGCTTCCAACGTAGCCGTAATCTGCGTCTGCCATTTCTCCAGGTCCATTAACGATACATCCCATGATAGCTATTTTTAATCCTTTAAGATGACTTGTAACCGACCTTATCTTTGCTGTTGTTTCCTGAAGATCAAATAATGTTCTTCCGCATGATGGGCAGGATATATATTCTGTTTTAGAAATTCTAACTCTTGCTGCCTGTAGTATTCCAAATGAGTTTGTATTGATCTGCTTAATGGAAGCAGTATCTGCATTCAGCCAGATTCCATCACCTAAGCCGTC
>JBBRMY010000104.1:0-9443 GCA_038230595.1 Ignavibacteria bacterium | reverse complement strand
GGTCAGTTAAAGCGCCACATTTTTTATCGCAGCGGAGTTGATCCTAACGAGCTTTATGAATGCTTTTCTCTGCTTCCGTCAAACAATTTTAATGAGATCATTGATAGCATCCCGGATGAATGGATCCAAAGCTTAAATTCTGATCAGGTTAATATAAAAAAAGATCTCAAAGAAAAATTAATTTCCAGAATTCAAGACAAAGAATACCTTATTTCTCTTTTAAAATTAATTGCGGAAACTGAAATTGAAAGTGAAGAAAAAATTAAAGAGAGGCATACAAAGAACAGAGAGGACTTTGAGAATAAATATTTAAGAAGAAAATATTAGGGGATTTGTTCTTGTAGAGACGCGATGCTCGCGTTTCAGTCCAGACCTGACAGGTTCTTTTCCCTGTCAGGTCGCTTTCTTATAAATTTTGTAGAGAATAAATGTTCGTCATTACCATATTATCAAGTTATCCAATTACATTTACATTTTAACAAGTATCTTTCCGAATTGCTCTGCTGAATCCATTCTCTTAAACGCAGAAACAATATCGTCCAGTGGGAAAACTTTATCAATCACAGGTTCGATATTATTTTTTTCTATAAATTTTATCATGCCCCTGAAATCTGCAGGTGAACCCATTGTTGTACCAGATATCTTCAGCTGCTTCCAGAATATTTTTCTTAGGTCAAGATCCTTAGGCATACCTGCTGTCGCTCCGTATATTACAAGTCTTCCCCCTGGAGTTAAAATGTTAAGATATTTATTGATCTCACTTCCGCCCGAACCGTCAATAATAACATCCATCTTACCGCATGTATCTATCAATCTGCTTTCCCAGTTCTCTATCTTATAATTGAAGCCGCAATTAACACCAAATGAAACTGCATGTTCGATCTTTTCATCACTACCTGAAGTTACGTAAACCTGAGCTCCGGCTTTTATGCAAAATTTAATAGCCAGTGAAGCAACGCCTCCGCCTGCTCCGGTTATCAGTACCTTTGTTTTATTTGAAACATTTCCTTTTGTGAAGCAAGCTCTGTACGCTGTAACACCTGCTAAAGGAAATGCAGAAGCGGTTTTCAGATTTAAATTAGCAGGTATCTTATAAACATTTTTATAATTTACCGATACAAATTCCTGTAATGTCCCGTCTTCAGGCAATCCTAAAATACTGAAATCTTTTCCCTGAAATTCATCGCTCTCTCCCCAGCTAAAAGAAGGATCTATAAAAACATCATCACCTTCTTTCAAATGTATCTCGTTTGACTTCTTTACATTTGCTCCTACCTTAATTATCACACCTGCACAATCCGATCCCGGAACAAGAGGCAATGAAATGCCGGCATATAATCCTTTCGTGATCCATAGATCCCGGTGATTTAATGCCGCATACTTTACCTGTATTAGAACTTCGTCTGCATTTATTTCAGGCTGTGGTCTTTCTTTAATTAAAAGATTAGTTCCGAGCTCCTCAACTTTTCCTGTTTTATTTAGTACTGCGCTTCGCATTAGATATTCAGTTTAATTGAGATCGGACAATGATCGCTTCCCATTACATCATCATGTATCTCCGCTGACACTATATTTTTAACCAGGTCTTCACTTACCATAAAATAATCTATTCTCCATCCTGTATTTCGTTCTCTGGCTCGGGTGAACACATCCCAGAATGTATATTTCTCAGGTTCAGTGTGGAATTTTCTGTAAATATCTACATACCCTAAATTCAAAATTTTATCTATCCATTCTCTTTCAATATCAAGAAAGCCGGAATTATTTCTGTTCGGTCCAGGACGCGCAAGATCAATTTCTTTATGGGCAGTATTAAAATCACCTGTTACAATTACACCTTTTCTCTCCTTATAATTTTTATTCAGATAAAAAAAGAGAGCATTGTAAAAATCGAGCTTATACTTTACTCTTTCAGGTCCTCTCCCTCCGTTCGGAAAATAAACATTTGCCAGCACAAATTTTTCGTATTCACAGATTATTACTCTTCCTTCAGTATCAAAATCAGGATCATCAAATCCAAGCTTAACATGCAAAGGCTTGACCTTTGACATTACGCCTACGCTGGAGTAGCCTTTTTTCAGAGCAGAAAACCAATGTGAGTCATATTCTTCATTATTTCTCAGGTAATCAGGTATCTGATCAGGCTGTGCTTTTGTTTCCTGGAGGCATAGTACATCACAGTTAACCTTCGAAAACCAGTCCATGAAGCCTTTATTCTGAACTGCGCGGATCCCGTTCACATTCCATGAGTAAATACAGATAGTATTTTTAGCTTTTGCCATTAATTATCCCATTAAAATTTTGTATTTTTGGGAGATTGTTTCAATATAATAAAAGTGTTTTTGAGATATAAGATATAAGTGATAAAATATAAGATTTATCTCTTATTTTTTTCTGTTATATCTTACGATTTAATTCAGTTCCTATGAATCCGATAACCGTTTCTGAACTTACAAAAAATTTAAAGATCCTCATCGAGAATGAGTTCAGCTTTGTTTATCTGGAAGGTGAGATTTCCAATTTTAAAGTTCACAATTCCTCAGGACATTATTATTTCAGTCTCAAAGATAATTCCGCTCAGATAAGTGCAGCAATGTGGAGTACCAGGAATTCATTGCTTAATTTTATTCCTGAAAATGGAATGAAGGTCATTCTGAAAGGGAAGCTGAAGCTTTGGGAAAAATCCGGACAGTATAATATTGACGTATATGAGATGAAGGTCTCCGGTGAAGGAGACCTGTTTGCAAAGTTTGAAGCTCTTAAAAATAAATTAAAAACAGAAGGACTTTTCGATGCAATTCATAAAAAGGATCTTCCGAAATATCCGAATCGTATAGGGTTAATAACATCAGAATCAGGAGCAGTTATCCATGATATCATGAAAGTTGGTAGTAAAAGATTTCCGCTTACAACTTTCTTGCTTTTCCCGGTGAATGTTCAGGGACCCGGTTCTGTTGAAAGTATTGTTAAAGCTATAAAATCAGCTAATGAAGTATCACATGAACTTGATCTGATATTAATTGCAAGAGGTGGAGGCTCAATGGAGGATCTTTGGACTTTTAATGAAGAAGCAATTGCGAGGTGTATATTTGATTCATTGCTTCCTGTAGTAAGCGCTATCGGTCACGAATCGGATTTTACAATAGCCGATTTTGTTGCCGACAGGAGAAGCCCTACACCATCAGCTGCAGTCGAAGAAATTTTGCCTGACATGTTTACCATTTTTGATGAGCTTAGTTATTTCGAAAAAAATCTGAAAAGTTCTTTATCAGAAAGAATTGAAAGTTATAATTACGAGCTTACATCCATCGAAAATAATTATTTTTTTAAGAAACCGGTCGACAAAATGAATGATGCAAAGATAGAACTTGATGATATGCAGGACTCAATGGAAAACTGCTTAAAAGAGAAATTATTTAACATAAATTCTGTTTTAGATAATACTGACAAGCTTTTCAGGCACATAAGCCCCGAAATTACGCTAAAAAGGGGCTATACAATGATCTCAAAGAACGGTAAGATAATTTCAAATGCAGAAGAATTGAATAAAAATGATGAAGTAACTATCAATTTCTTTCAAAAGAAAAAAGAAGCAAAGATAATGTAAATGTTGTTGGGCGAGTTTTCAAAGTTAATTTTAAAATGTAGGGGCGGGGCTTGCCTCCGCCCGCTTTAACCATAAACCAAAGCTTGCATCATTGCAGGTTTTACATGAAACAATATTAGAACTTGGCAAAGAAAAAAGAAGACGAACAAAGCTTTGAATATTCATTTACAAAACTGCGTCAGATAATGGAAAAGCTTGAGCATGAAGCTGAAGATTCATCTTTGGACGATATAATAAAGCAGTATCAGGAAGGTTTGCAGCTTCTGAATACCTGCAGAACAAAGCTTAAAGAAGCAGAAATAAAGATAGAAAAGATAAACTCTGAATTTAAAAGTTCAGGATCAAACATAGATTAAAAATAAAGAATGGGAACATTTGTCGAACCTGAGTTAAGCAAGACAAAATATTTAAAAGATATTAATTATCCAAAGGATCTTAAGAAATTAAATCTAATGGATCTTCGTACCTTGGCTGATGAGATCAGAGAGTATCTGATAGATACTATTTCTCAAATAGGCGGTCACCTCGGTGCATCACTTGGAGTAGTTGAGCTTACTCTTGCTCTTCATTACGTTTTCAATACTCCGGATGATAAAATTATCTGGGATGTTGGTCATCAGGGCTATATCCATAAAATTCTGACAGGAAGAAAAGAATCTTTAAAAACTATCAGACAGAAAGATGGCTTGAGCGGATTCTTAAAAAGAAGTGAAAGTGAATATGATGTTTTCGGTGCAGGTCATGCTACTACATCAATTTCTGCAGCTTTAGGAATTGCTGCAGCCAGAGATTTTCAGAAGAAAAAGTTTAAGGTTATAGCAGTAATCGGTGACGGATCAATGACCGGCGGTATGGCTTACGAAGCTATGAATAACATAGGTCTGCTTAAAAAAGATATTATCGTAGTTCTCAATGATAACAAAATGTCGATTGCACCGAATATGTGGGCAGTCCAGAATTATTTTAATGAGTTTATTACTACTGAATCCTATAACAGACTGAGAAGTAAGGTATGGGATATGACAGGAAAGTTTGATAAGAAAACTTCTGACAGATTAAGATCGGCTGCAGCAAGAATTGAAGGTGGATTAAAAGGTGTAATAACCCCTGGAATGCTTTTTGAATCTCTTGGCTTCAGGTATTTTGGACCATTCAATGCTCACAATGTTGTAAATATGGTAAAGATATTTGAAGATATGAAAAAGATGAGCGGACCTATCCTGGTTCATGTAATTTCTGAAAAAGGAAAAGGACCAAGCTACTCAGGTGCTCATCACCAGAAGCTTCATGCATTGACTCCTTTCGATAAAAGTACAGGTGTAGAGCATAAAAAATCTTCAGCTCCTTCTTATACAGGAATTTTTGGAAAGGCTTTAGTTGAGCTTGCTAAAAAAGATGAAAAGATAGTTGGAATAACTGCTGCAATGCCTGATGGTACTGGCTTGAATCAGCTGCAAACAGCTATGCCGGAAAAATATTTTGATGTCGGTATTGCCGAGCAGCATGGAGTTACTTTTGCAGCCGGTATGGCTACAGAAGGATATACTCCGGTATGCGCAATTTATTCAACTTTCCTTCAAAGAGCTTTTGATCAGATCATTCATGATGTTGCAATTCAAAAGTTACCTGTTGTTTTTGTTTTAGACAGAGGCGGACTTGTCGGCGCTGATGGACCAACTCACCATGGTACTTTTGATCTTACTTATCTTCGCTTAATACCCGGTATGGTTGTTATGTCTCCGAAAGATGAAAATGAATTAAGAAATATGCTTTACACTGCAACGCTATATAAAAAAGGTCCTATAGCTCTTCGATATCCTAGAGGAAATGCGCTTGGTGTGGAAATTAAAGATTTTGAAAAGCTTGAGATAGGTAAGGGTGAAATTGCAAAAGAAGGTAAAGATATTGCAATTCTTGCAATTGGAAATATGGTAGATTATTCCATGCAGGCAGCTGAACTTCTTAAGACAAAAAACATTGATGCAGAAGTTGTAAATATGAGATTTGTAAAGCCATTGGACAGAGAATTGCTTTATGATATAGCTAAGCGATTTAAGAAAATAGTTTCTATAGAAGATAATTCTATCATAGGTGGATTCGGAAGCGGAATATCAGAATTTTTATCTCAGAATGAATTAAAAAACGATCTTCTTATTCATGGAATTCCTGATAAATTCATAGAGCATGGAAAGCCTGAAGAGCTTCATGAAGAATTAAAGATGGACCCAAAAGGAATAGCACAAGTTTGTGAAGATTTTTTGAATGAACCTGTTAAAGAAAAAGAATTAATAAAATAATAAGAACCATTTTTTAATGTTAAATTAAACAAAGTAAATTATGAAAAAGATATTTGTGTTAATGCTCTTAACAGCAGGTCTGTATTTAACTGGCTGCGGTAAAAACATGGTAACTTCACCTGATACATATACAGTTGCATACCAGAAAGATGGATTGCTCGACAGTATAAGTGGCACTTGCAGCGTTATTCAGACAAGGTGGTTCTTAATTGATACTCTCGATATGAGAAATGCAAATAAGATTAAAATTGATTTTGATGCATTTACAGATGCTGATATTTCGTTTGTTCAGATCTATCATGTAGATAGTGACGTCGGAGTAAATATTCTTGATGTTACCGGTAGCAATCAAGTTTCTAATACTAAAAGTATTATCATTGATTCACCGAAAATTAAAAAAGGCTTTTATATGAGGATCGGATTAAGCTCATCAGTTTGCACAGGACAGCAATTTAATATTAAACTTAGAGATCTGAAGATCTCGTACCAATAAAATCATTTTAACGATTAGATGTTAGATCTGAATAATTTAATAGTAAGCAATTTAAACACTGTAACAGCAAAGCCTTCGTCAGTTTTCAATAAAAAGAAGAATGATAAGAGGGTTTATATAGAAACATATGGCTGCCAAATGAATTATTCTGATACTGAAATTGTACTAAGCGTTTTAAGTGAATATGGTTACAATGAAACTTCTGATATTGATATTGCAGATGTAATACTTCTGAACACTTGCTCTATACGTGAGAATGCAGAAACTAAAATTTATTTTCGCTTAGATAAGATGAAATTCTATAAGCGAAGAAATCCTCAGCTTGTAGTCGGAATACTGGGATGCATGGCAGAGCGCTTAAGAAAAGATCTCCTGGAAAAAGTTAAGCTTGTAGATATTATAGTTGGACCGGATGAATACAGAAGAGTACCCGAGCTTATAGATAACGTAATTGAGACCGGTGAAAAGGGAATTGCCGTAAAGCTTTCGAAAGTAGAAACGTATGATGACATAACACCTGTGAGAAAAGAAGGTATCACTGCATGGCTTTCCATCATGCGCGGATGTGATAAATTCTGTACATTTTGCGTTGTTCCTTTTACAAGAGGAAGAGAAAGAAGCAGGAATTTTAATAGCATAGTAAATGAAACAAGAAGATTATTTGATGAAGGTGTCAGAGATATCTGGCTGCTTGGTCAGAATGTGAATTCATTCAGGCATGAAGGCAAGGACTTTGCAGACTTGCTTGAAGCATGCGCTAAAGCAGTTCCAGAATTAAGATTGCGTTATACCACCTCACATCCTTATGATTGTTCTGAAAAGCTAATTGATACAATGGCTAAGTATGATAATATTTGTAAATATATTCATTTGCCGGTACAATCAGGTTCAGATAGAGTGTTGAAAGATATGAACAGGCTTTATACAATTGAGCAGTATATGAAAGTTATGAAATATGCACGTGAGATCATGCCCGAAATAGGATTATCCACAGATATAATTTCATGCTTTCCCGGAGAAACAGAAGAAGACCATCAGCTAACTATGGATCTTATCAGAGAAGTCAGATATGACGGAGCTTACATGTTCCCTTATTCAAGAAGAGAGAACACAAAAGCTTACAGACTGCCTGAAACAATTAATGAAGAAACAAAGCAGAGAAGGCTGGATGAGATAATAGACGTTCAGAGAAAAATTTCATATGAGATCAATTCAAATCTTGTTGGAAGAACAAAGAAGATATTACTGGAGTCATTAAGTAAAAAATCTGATATTCAGTTCTTGGGCAGAACAGATTGCAATAAGTCTGTTATTATCCCAAACAAATCGACTTTTGTAAATGAGAATGGCATTCTTATCAATGAAAGAACATTCAAAATTGGTGAAATGGTTGATGTGAGGATAACCAAAGCAAATTCTGCTACATTGTTTGGTGAAGCAGTCATTTGAATTAAATAATTTATATTGAGTTATTATTTTTTTTATGCTGCAGGAATTCTAATTAGAGCCCTGCCAATTAAATTTGTCCGGAAGCTTGCACAGCTTACCGGACTTTTTTTATTTTATATCATTCCTGTCAGAAAGGGAGTAGCACGCTTAAATTTGCAGATTAGCTTTCCTGAAAAAGATGAAAATGAAATAAAGGATATTTTAAAAAATACCTATAAGAATTTAGTAATAGTTCTTTTTGAAATTCTGTATATCCCTTCAATAAATAAAAATAATGTTAAGGAATTTATAATTTATCATGATCATGAAGTTATAGAAGATGCTCTCCGGAAAAATTCCGGGGTGATCTTTGCAAGTGCGCATATGGCAAATTGGGAATATACTGCATTTGCATATCCGCTTGTTTATCCTGAAAAGCTTTATATAGTTACAAAGGTTCAGGCAGTTGCTAAAGTTAATAATGAAATAAATAATTACAGAAAGATTAGCGGAAACAGCCTTATTCCACTTGGAGCAAGCCTTAAAAATATTTTTACTTTGCTGAAAAATAATGCTATGGTTTGCTTTTTGACCGATCAGGCAGGTCATTCGGATTATTCTGTTTATACCGAATTATTTAATGTTAGCGTTCCGAGCTTTCCCGGAGCAGCAAGAATAGCTTTAAAGCTGAACTCTGAAATAATCTTCGGATATGGAGTAAGAAATAAAGAAGGCATTTATGATGTACATTTTGAAAAGATCAGTAAAGATGATCTCACCTATAATGAAGAGGGAATTCAGATATTAACACAAAGAATACAATCCAAAACTGAAGAAGTTATACGCAAGAACCCTGAACAATGGTTATGGTTCCATAAAAGGTTTAAAGATGCGATATTAAATAAGAATACCAGCTCGTGAAAAATCTTCCTTCAAGAATATTAATTATTCAGACTGCATTTTTAGGTGACCTTATATTAACTCTTCCGGTAGTTGAAGTTCTTAAAAAGGAATTCCCGCAAGTAAAACTCGATATTCTTTGCATTCCTTTTACTTCAGAAATTATAAAGAGTGATCCTCGTATCAATGAAGTAATTATTTATGATAAAAAGGGAAGTGGAGCAGGATTTAGCGGCTTACAAAAAATAATTGCGAAAGTTAAAAGTAATAATTATGATGTTATCTTATCTCCTCACCGATCATTCCGTAGTGCATTAATTTCATTATTTTCAGGATGTAAAAATACTGTTTCGTTTGATACCAGCGCAGGATCTATGCTTTATAAATATAAAGTTAAATATGAAAATGATGTTCATGAGATTGTTAGGGATCTGTCATTATTAAAGCCGGTTGAAAAAATTTATGATCTTAATTTTGCGATTGATGATAATCCGGTAAAGCCAAAGCTTTTTACTTCAGATTCAGATAAATTAACAATTGATAAGATATACTCAGAAAATAATATTTCTGAAAATGATAAGTTATTAGCAATTGCGCCGGGAACAGTATGGAATACCAAGAAATACCCGAAAGAATATTACGTCGAGATCTGCCAAGACCTGAACAACAATAATATTAAGATCATTCTCATCGGAGGACAAGACGACACTCAATTATC
>JBBRMY010000103.1:0-9511 GCA_038230595.1 Ignavibacteria bacterium | reverse complement strand
GTATAAAAATTACAATTCCATATACCATGTTAAGGAAAACCTGAGCGAACTTCGAGCCTGAATTAAATTTGTTACTTTCAAAAGTGAATGGAAGATCTTTATCGAACATATCCAGAATAGTATTTACGAACAGCACAGCGGAAAAAATATAAAATAAATTTGAAAAAACTGTTACAGCATCCAGTCTTATTAGAAGAAGCGCAGCCATAACAAGTATCACAGGTACAGCCATGTTCAGATAGATGAACTTATTTACCCCCGATACATATAAATGCTTATCTTTTACAGGCAGAATGTCATATAGCCAGTGAATATTCGAAGAGTTTTCATCTGATATCTTTGTGTTTGATATCAGCATTCTCACTGCAATTATATACATAAATATTAATGTCGGGCTCAGCATTTTCAAATTGCCTGATAAAAAATCATGTTTATTTCCGTCATTAATTATAAGAAGTTTCGGATTGTTTGTTATAGAGCCAATTGCCGCAAAAATTATGGGAAGAACCAGAAGTGGATAGTACCGCGTCTTCAGGAATTTTGAATTCCTAAGCTGATCACCAACAAGATCATAAGAGGCAAGCTCAACATTATTCTTCAGGAAATTCTTTCTGATAAAGCTGCTGTAACCGGATAATATCATTCCAAACTTTCTTTTTTTCTTTGGAACGCTGTATTGCGTTACTATTTCATTCACTTTAATGAATTTATCCGAGAACATTTTTAAAAGTAAAAATATTATCGCGATCAATACTGCTGCACCAATTCCCAGTAAAGAATAATTGAATACCATTTTAGAATAAAAGTAAGAAGGCAGGTAATGAAGATAAGGATTGTCAAAGAGCACCTTTGTCCCTTCATTCATAGCGGTTCTTGTTACAGAATTTGTATAAAGAATAAAAGTAAAAAACATTATTTGTATTACATATAAAAAGGCAGCTGACTTATTATAAAACCTTTCAAGAATAAAAAAATATAATAAGATCAGAACTGAAGCTGCCGTAAGAACGAATATTACATTCGTGACAAGGAATAAAAAGGTTTGAACAACATTTTGGTCATAGTTAAAAAAGAAAACCATTTGCGGAAGTGAAACAGCCGAAAGCATTATACAGATAAAAAGAAGTGCTGAAACAAGCTTCGCTTTAAAAAAGTCTGACGATGTAACCGGAAGATGCTGAATAGACTGAAAATATGATTTTGCAAGGAAGAGATTGTCAAAATCATTTATTATAAGAAAAGTGATGAGAAAGATATTTGTAGAAAAAGCAAAGAAGACAAACATCTCCTTTTCAAAGCTTAAAAAATAATTAAAAGATAGAGCACTGTTTGCAACAAGATAAGCTATGAGAATCCCTATAAACTTTTTCGACTTAGCCTTATCCTTATCTCTGTAATCAAGCTTAAGTAAAAGTGAAAGCAGTAACCATATACTGCTCTTCGGATTTGATGTATTATTTGACATCAGGTTCAACAAATTTTGTTTTTAAGGTTTCCTTGCCGGCAGCTTTTTCCTTCATTTTCTTCCGGTATTCATCAACCGCTTTTAAATGGTCATCATAATTTTCTGTGAACTTGTGACCACCTTCTCCTGTCGCAACGAAGAAAATATAATTATGTTTTTCCGGATTTATAGCAGCTATTATAGAAGTAACATCAGGATTGTCAATTGGTCCCGGAGGCAGCCCTTTGTAAATATAAGTATTATAAGGTGAATTAATTTTCAGATCTTCATATGTAAGCCTTAACTTCCATCCGCCCGGCAGTAAATACTGAACTGTAGGATCTGCTTCAAGCTTCATATTCTTTTTTAATCTGTTGTAATACACACCTGCAACCGTAGACTTCTCATCATTTTTTCTTGTCTCTCCCTGTACTATCGATGCCATTGTCATCACTTTTAAAATATCCAGATTTTTGCTCCTTATGCTGTCCATTATCTCAGAATTGTCGAATACTCTTTTTTTGAACTCTGAGTAGAATAACTTGATCAGTCCCTTTTCATCTATCTCAACAGGAATATCATATGTTTCTGGATATAAAAATCCTTCAAGTGAATTTACTTTTACCGGAAGATTAAGTGAAGCAATTAGAGAATCATCTTTTGTGAGGTCAAGGAATTTATCAGATGAAAGACCGAGCTTCGTCTCAACTATTTTTGCGATCCTTTTTGTATTTAGTCCTTCAATGATAGTCAGCTTAACAGTCTGATTGAAATTCTTATCTGTGATCGTTCTTAATATATCCAGGTTTGTAGTTCCGCTTTTAAAAACGTACTTACGGGATATCAGTTCATTCTCTTTACCCATTAATTTGCCAATGACTTTAAATACAAATGAGTTCGGTATAATGCCTACATTTTTAAGCTCATGACTTATCTCTGTTAGATTGCTGCCCTGCTTTAGAACGAATTCTTTTTCAGCTTCTCCCTTCCAATAGTATTTTGAATATAAGATCTGCTGAGTGATAAAAGCCAGCAGGAATAAAATAAACAGAGAAAGTATTAAAAAATATTTTTTTAGTGCTGAGGAGGGTATATAATAAGACGCTCTCTTAATAAAAAGATTTACATTCCTTTTTTCTACAATATCTGTCCAGAACGTTTTGTTGCCTGGATTGATCTGTGGCATCTTATTTTACGACCTTTACAGAATCAGATACGGAGCGCAGTATCTCCTTAGCTTTTTCATTGTTTGGCTCGAGTTCAAGAAATTTTTCTGCGTATTTCTTTGACTCGGAATATCTGTTTTGAGAGCGGTACATATTTGCAAGCACAAGGTTTGCATCTTTAAAATCAGGAAAAAGCTCAACTGCTTTCAGAAGATTCTTTTCCATTCCTTTTGTATCTCCGGCTTGCGCAAGAACATTTGCTATGTTAAAATATGTTAACGAAGAAGCAGGGTCTTTGGAAGCCGCCTGGTTCAATACTTGCATTACCTGGTTTATATTTGCATGCTGCGCCATCATATTCCCGACATACATAAGCATACTGTTCACTTCCTTTGGTATTATATGTGTCTTATCCGGTATGAATTTGAAAACATCCATTGTTTCCTGCGGAGCATTTTCAGGAGTTGTGAATATAGAATTCTGATTTACAACTCTATACCATTCACGTAAGAATGCAAGATATGTTACTCCCGCTTTTTTCATATATTCAGTCATGTAGCTTGAATAAGCAGGGTCATTTAATTTTGTTATCAGCTCAGGCGTTACTAATCCTGCAACATCAACTATCTTTCTTCCGCTGTAAAATGCGATCGCCCCGACATCATGTGTTCCAATGATGTCAGTTTCCTTTGTATTGTCTCTTAACCATTTTGCAGTGACTACCTGCCTGTCATTTATATATTTGCACTCTTCAGTATAATCAGTTTTATTGTCAGAGTAATTTCCAAAGCTGAAAAAAAGTATCAGTGCCAGAATAATAATATTTAATGCATTTCCGATCTGGTTGCTTTTAAAATAATTCGCTGCTAACTGCGCTAATTCTCTGTAGCCTGAAATTGAAGCAAGAATAAGGAAAGGAATTACCGGCATTAAATATCTTCCGAACCTGTGAGCATAAGGCAGCTTGAACCAGTAAATAAAGATCAGTATAAGAACAAAAAGTATATAAAGAAGATTTTTATCAGTTCTTTTTTTAATTAAATTGTATGCCATTGCAAGGAAGGCAATGATAAATCCCGGCATCATTAATCCGTATGCTCCGGTTGTAAAGTACTGCCATACTTCATTCTTTAAAAACTCACTTCTGCTCCTGAATTCCGGTGAGTAATATGTAAGCTTTGCATTATAAGTATTTGGAAGCAGAGAGCCCGATAAAGTCAGGTTCATTAAAAAATATAATGCAGCAAATGCACCAAATATGCCTGCAATTTTAATTATCTCATTCTTTGAAAATAATAAGATTTTTTTATCTGTCTTGCTCAGATATAGATTGTAAATGTAATCAATAACTATTGCAGCAAAAAAAGCAATTCCATCAGGACGTGTCCATAGAATTAAGCCAAGTACTATTCCCAGTGGTAAAGCCTGTCTTTTTTTATAGAACACACAAGCTGCTATCAAAAGCGAAATGAACAGAGTCGTTTCCATGCCGGAAGCCGAAACGAAATTCATCCATTTATCTATTACTAAAAAAAGTCCGGCAATTAATGCGAAAAGATTATCCTTTTGGAATTCGAAAAGAGAAAGTCTGTAAAAAAAATATACGGCAGTACAGAAAAATATTATTCCAAGTGTATAACTTAATATCATTTCATTATTGGTAATAAAAAATCCTACAGCCAGCATTAAAGTATATAGCGGAGATGTTGAGCCTGCAGTAGATATTTCATTTTTGTAATATGAAAAACTGTGATATTGCGCAAGGTTTTTTGCAAATGTCAGATGGATCCAGGGATCATCAAGAGGGAAGCCAAAGTAATGATTTATATTGTAGGAGTAATTTATATAGTATGCGCTCAAAGCTGCTGCAAGTATAACTAATGCAGACCAGATATAATAAGAGCCTATCTTAATATTTAAATGTATGTCTACAGGTATGTGCTTAACATTTTTCTGAGGTGTCTTACCTGTAGTTTTGCTGCTTTGGTTTTTTTGCTTTGCCATTAAGTTGGGTTACGGATTTGGTCTGTTGATCTTTAGTTCATAAACATTCTGCCAGAATTTACCTGTGACAAGCAATGTATTGTTTTTAGAATTCCATGCTATGCCGTTAAGTACATCTACTTCTTTATTCTTTTTTGTTTCGCCGACTGTCAACTCGGAAAGATCTAAAAGAGATTTTATTTTTCCGGATTGTCCGTCGATTATAAGTATGATATCTGTTCTCCATACATTCGCATAGATTTCTCCGTTTACATATTCAATTTCATTTATGCTTCTCAGAGGTCCTTTGTCATCATATACCGGAAGCGTGTATAGTACTTTCAGGCTGATCGGATCTAAAAAATAAATTATGTTCGAGCCGTCAGTCATTAAAAGCTCTTTTCCATTATTTGACATTCCCCAGCCTTCGGTTGCATAATTGAATTCGCCGGTTTTCTGAAATGTTTCAGCATCATAAATAAATCCTATTTTCGACTGCCATGTAAGTTGGAATATTTTTCCATTGAGCATTGTAATGCCTTCTCCGAAATACTGATTATCAAGCTTTGCTGATTTCAGAATGTTTCCTGTCTCAAGCTGAACCTTCATTATTCCGGATTTACCGTTCAGTCCGGTGCTTTCATACATGAACTTGCCGTCATAAAACAATCCTTCAGTGAATGATTCCTTGTTATGCGGATAGGTTTTGACTACGCTATATTTCAATACGGAAGGAACAATGTCGGAAATAATATCTATATACACTGATTTGTTCTCCCTGTTTGAATTTGAATATGAAGCTGTTGTGATCTTTCGCTCTCCGGGCTTGCTGGAAGTCCATTGATAATTAAACGGTGCAGCTGTAAGTGTCTTTTCAATTTTATCATCTATAATGATCTGAATAGAGTCTATTTTTTTAGAAGCATCTTTCTGAGCAATGGAAATGTTAACTGGGCTTCCGGCTTTGAATTTAGACTTATTTCCAGGTGATGTGATCTCTGAAATTGCAGTCGGTTTCTGAATAATGTCATTTTTTCCATCACATGAGCATAATACCACACAAAGTGCAATAAATAGCAATAAATTAATATTTTTCAAGTATAATAATGGTTTCAGATTTAGAAAAGCAGTATTAAATATAAAAGATTTTAATGTTAAATTCGGTGGTTATATTTAGTAGATTTCGGCATAATTACCTCATTAAAACATTGTATTATGATTGGCGTATATATAAATTATTATAACATAAAGTTTGTTATAACTTACATAGGATTTTTAATAATTTAATTTTATACAATCAAATGAAAAACTTATTTAAAGGTTTTTTTCTCGCTTTTTTAGTCTTCGCATTTTTTGCGAATTTAAAAGCTGAAGAAATAAGCTTCAATACCGGTTCTTATGCTGAAGTACTTAAAAAAGCAAAAAGTGAAAAGAAAATAATCATGGCTGATTTTTATACAGACTGGTGCATTTGGTGCAGACAGTTAGACATGAAAGTTTATACCGATCCGACAATTGCTGCTTATGCGAACTCACACCAGGTTAACTGGAAAACAGATGCTGAAAAAGGCGAGGGTATTGATCTTGCTAAAAAGTTTAAGATAACAGGCTATCCGACTTTAGTGTTCATAGATGGTGATGGAAACGAAGTTGACAGATTTGTTGGTTATGTTCCTGCCGCTGAGTTTTTCCCTGTCATGAAAGGCATTACTGACGGTACCATGACTGTTAAGCATTTGAAAGAAGCGCTTGCAAAGAAAAAAGATGATGTGAAATTAAATTATGATATTGCTCAGAAATATGAAGGGCTTGGTATGGGAAAAGATGCAACTGCAAATTTTAAAAAGATCATCCTTAAAGACCCGTTTAATAAGCTCGGATATACTGATGATGCTGAAATACAGCTTGCAATAGACAACGATGATATGGCTTCTGTAAATACTCTTATGGCTAAGTATCCTAATTCAAATATGAAAAAGGATGTTACTGTATATTTATTTAATAAGAGTCAGGAAGGAACTGATGAAGCTCTTACTCAGAATTATATAAACGAACTTCTTTCAAATTATGGAAATGATGAAATGGTAAGGTTTTATATCGGTCAGTATTATTCTGGGAAAGCATCAAAGGTAATGAAAGATGCTGCCGCTACTGATGATATGAGAAGGGAAGCTTTAATAAATGTTACTAATGCTCTAGAGTATCTTACCGGAGGGATCTTCGAAGCAAGTCCGAACAATACCAAGTCAGAATTGTATTATCAGCTTAAGGATAAGGAAAATGCTTTGATCTATATTGATAAAGCTTTAAGCATCTGGGATAAAAAAGTTTACAGAGAACAGAAAGAAAAGATCGAAAAGTTATAATAGTTTTCAATTCACCGCCGTAAAAATATTTTTGCGGCGGCTTTTTTATGCTCAAAAAAAATATGGATATTATAAGCTTTATGGATAGGGCTGTTGAACTGTCCAGAAATAATATAAGCTGCAGCGGGGGTCCATTCGGCGCAGTCATAGTTAAGAATGATCAGATAATTGCCGAAGGATGCAATATGGTAACAAGGGAAAATGATCCTACGGCTCATGCAGAAGTTGTTGCAATTAGAGATGCATGCAAAAAATTAAAGACTTTTGATCTATCAGGCTGTGAGATCTATACAAGCTGTGAGCCATGTCCAATGTGCCTGGCTGCTATATACTGGGCAAGACTTGATACTGTTTACTTTGCAAATGAAAAGCATGACGCTGCAAATATCGGATTCGATGATAAGTTTATTTATGATGAGTTTGCGCTTGATATAAATAAAAGAAAAATTAAAATGGTAAAGCTGGATCACAAAGATGCACTTGAAGTCTTCAATGAATGGAAAAACATGGATGATAAAATTGAATACTGATCTTTAATAGTCCATTGCTGAAAACAAGACACAACTTACTAAGCTAATATTATAACATTGATTGAAATCCCGTTAGGGATGACATTATTGTAATTCAAAGAAATCATAAAAGAAACTCCGTAGGAGTGACATTATAATATCACCTTCCCATAGTAATTAAAAAAATTAAATCCCCCATCTTACACACCCTGAACCGTTGAATAATAGCTCCGTAGGAGCGCTCTTTCTGTAGCACATATTATATCCTATTTTCAGCTCCATAGGAGCGTCCTGTCTGTAGCACATATCATCTTTTATTTCCCAGCTCCATAGGAGCGACCTTTTAATAACATATTGCTAATCCCTCTTATATATTTACAATAATGATTAAATCCCGTTAGGGATGAAATTATTGTAACACATCGAAAACATATATTAACTCCGTAGGAGTGACATTATAATAACATATTACCAATCACTCTTATATATTTACAATAATGATTAAATCCCGTTAGGGATGAAATTATTGTAATAAAATGAAAACAAAAAGAAACTCCGTAGGAGTGACATTATAATAACACCTTCACTTAGTTATTAAAAAAATTAAAACCCCCGTCTTACACACCCCACACCTTTATCAATATTCCGCACAATGCTGCCGCACCTATAATTATCAGCGTATTTATTTTATACCTGAACATAATCACTAACGTAACAATAAATATTACTACAGCAAGCTTATCCGTTAAAGCTCCAACCGATAGATTATAAGCCGTTGAAATTATTGCCCCTAATGCTGCTGCATTTGCTCCTTTTATAAATGCCTTCAGATAAAAATTTTCTTTATGCTTTGTTACTATCTGAGCCAGTATCAGAACGAAAATAAATGTAGGAAGAAATATGCATATCGTTGATACTATTGAACCCAATATTCCCGAAGTCATATATCCGATAAATGTAGATGTAATAACTACTGGTCCCGGAGTAATATTCCCGAAAGATATCCCCGCTATAAAATCATGCTGGCTCAGCCAGTGATATTTTTCAACAACATCCTGCTGAAGCACTCCGACTATAACAAATCCGCTGCCGTATGTTAAGGTGCTTGCCTTTAAAAAAACAAATGCAAGATCTAACAATTTATTATCAGCGAATACAATTACTGTAGAAATTAATGCAAAGATCTTAACAAGCATTTTTCCGGGTAAACTTAATGCCAACATGCTTGTTGAATTCAGCTTGCTTTTATTTTTTTCTTTGAGTGAATAATACAGGACTGAAATAAATGCGGCAGGAAATATCTGATAAATTATTTTTATCTGAAATACGAGCGTGAGGACAATAGATAATACAAAAATGATGAGCAGAAAATAATCTTTTTTGATCAGATTTCTGCTAAGCTTTATCCCCGAGTGAAGAATAATTGCAACAATAGCAGGTGCTAATCCATAAAGTATATATTGAACTATCTCTAATGTACCGTATGCTTTATAAAAAATTGAAAATCCCAGTACAAGAACGAAGGAAGGAAATATAAGCCCGAAGCCGCACAATAACGCTCCCCAAAATCCGTATGAAAAATAACCTATGTACGTTACGATCTGAAATGCTATCGTTCCCGGAGCAAGCTGTGAGTATCCAAAGAAATTCTCAAACTCTTTTTCTGTTATCCAGTTTTTTTTATGAACAAGGTCTTCCTGTATTTTGTGAATAATAGCCAGAGGACCGCCGAACACTGTTGATCCTACCTTCAAAAAAAACAAAAAGAGTTTTGTTAAAGTCATTTACAGTTTTCAATTCAACATTTCAACACCCAATTTATAAAATATCCGTCGTTGGTGTTTTAATTCCGATTTATCGGAATGTCACCAACGACCACCAGAAGGACACCCCTCCGTCGTTGGTGTTTTAATTCCGATTTATCGGAATGCCACCAACGACCACCTGAAAGTTTTTCTGAAAGTTAATACCCTCTCCGTCGTTCCTCCGTCGTTGGTGTTTTAATTCCGAATTATCGGAATGCCACCAACGACCAACTGAAAG
>JBBRMY010000102.1:0-9673 GCA_038230595.1 Ignavibacteria bacterium | reverse complement strand
TTTTCTAATCCTTTTGCAATAATATATTTCTTAATTGTCTCTGCAAGTATTCCTACAAACCTTAATCTGAATTTTACATCAGGGTTTTGCTCTTTAATTATTTTTAATGCATTAATAAAAACATCCGGTTTATAAAAATCAGCAATTGTTCCTGTGTACGTTATAACAAATTCATTATCCGGTGGGGAAGATTTCATTTTTTCAAAAGCTTCCTCATCATATCCCATTGAAATAATATGAAATTTATTTTCTTTGAGCTCCTTTGATTTCGAGAGAAGTATTTTCTTGTATTCTCTTCCAACTGTAAGTACTGCATCAGCATTTTCAAGAATTGATCTTTCTAATTTCGCATCTTTTTTCTTTGCCCAGTCCATTTTATAAAACTTGTCGTAATAAATTATATCAGTCCAAACATCGTGAAAATCTGCTATCCATTTTATTTTTAATTTCTCTTTCAGCTTCAGTCCCATAAGATGTGTTGAATGAGGGGGTCCTGCTGTAATTACCAGATCAATTCCTTCTTTCTCAACTATAGAAATTGCTTCCGGAAGGGCAAACTTATTCCATCCAATACGTGGATCCGGTATAAAAAAATTACCTCTTATAAAGCGGGAAACTTTCTGCAGTAAATTCGGCTCGCTTTCATTTGCAAAAGCAGCTGAGGGTACTTTTCCTTTTCCTATGAATTTTTTATAGATCCAGAATAATTCATTGGAACCTGTTTTATAAACTTTTAAGTCAGTGGGAATTTTATTAATTAGGGAATTATCTATAGAGGGATATGTGGCAGATCCTTCCTCTATAGTAAGTATAACAGGAGTGATGCCGTGATCAGGGAGATAGCGGGAAAAGCTTAGCCATCTCTGAACAACTGAGCCGCCGCTTGGAGGCCAGTAATAATTTAAGATCAGTACTTTCAAATAATTAATTGAATTTCAAATTACTTTAATTAAGAAGTTTCTTCCAATTAGAAATTTTTCTTATATAGCGTTTCCGCATGCAAAACCTGAAGACCATGCCCATTGAAAATTATATCCGCCCAGCCATCCGGTTACATCAACTACCTCTCCAATAAAATACAATCCCTGAACAATCTTTGATTCCATTGTCTTAGAAGAAAGCTCTTTTGTATCAACGCCTCCAGAAGTTACTTCAGCTTTTTCAAATCCTTCAGTTCCGGTTGGAGTCAGTATCCAGTTTCTCAGAAGGAAATTAAATGACTCTATTTCTTTTTTTGAATATTGATTTAATGGTTTGCTGCCTCCAAAATAATTCTTTAAAAATAATTCAACGAACCTTGAAGAAAGAACTCTTGATAAAACTGTTTTCAACTCTGACTTTGGATTCTCATCTATAGCAATATTTATATCAAATCCATTGCTGATATCCAGCTTAAAGCTTTCTCCTTCATTCAGGTAGGAGGATATTTGTAATATTGCCGGTCCGCTTAAGCCTCTATGCGTAAACAGGATGTTCTCTTCAAAATTAATTTTCTTATCTATTGTTGAAGCAATTGCCGGAATAGAAATGCCTGCAAGATCATTGCAAAATTCTTTTTCTTTTTCTGAAAATGTAAGGGGAACTAATGCAGGCTTCATTCCTGTAATACTATGTCCGAACTTTTTAGCTATTTGATAACCAAACTTACTTGCACCCATTTTTGGAATTGAAGCTCCACCACATGCTATCACAAGTGTATCTGAATTAAATATTCCTAAATTAGTTTCAACATTGAACTTATCCGGCTTTGAGATGGATTCAGCTTTACAGTTTATCAGTATCTTTACATTTGCAGCTTTGCACTCTTCTTCAAGCATACTTACAATTTCTCTTGAACTTCCTGCGCAAAATAACTGCCCCAGCTTCTTTTCGTAATGATCGATATTATGCTTTTCAACGAGTGAAATGAAATCCTGTGAAGAATAATATGTAAGCGCAGACCTGCAAAAATTTTTGTTTTCAGAAATAAAATTTTCCCAGGAAGCATTTTTATTTGTAAAGTTGCATCTACCGCCTCCGGAAATTAATATTTTCTTTCCGATCTTTTCAGCATGCTCAATTATAAGAACTTTTTTACCGCGGCTGCCTGCAACAGAGCCTGCAAATAATCCGGCAGCCCCTCCGCCTATTATTATGCAGTCAAAAAAATTATTATTATCAGTTTTGCTGATGATTATATCCTCTTATACATTAAATATTCATCATAATATTTCCCATCATACTTAATTGCATCGATCTCTTTTCCGTATTCTAAAAATCCATATTTTTTATATAGAGATACAGCAGGCAGATTTGATTCGGCTACTCCAAGTTCAATAATTTCCAAACCTTTACATTTTGTAGCTTCTTTAATTAACTCAGCAAATAAATTATCTCCATATTTCTGTCCTCTGTAGTCTGTATCAACATACATACCCCATATCCATCCGATATGTTTTCTTTTTACATGTGATTCTCTTACAAAGCCTGCGACACCGCACAGACTATCATCAACAAAACACCCCATAATAAAATTATCATCAGACATTGAACCGAATCTATCTTTTAAAACTTCCGGATCTCTGGTAGCATCATCTTCAGGAGAAGATGAAAATGCATAAGGGTCAGAGTTTAATCCCTTAATTCGTATCTTTCTGAATTCATTCATATCATTGACCGTAAGCTTTCTGATCTCTGTCATTAGATGTATTTCTCCATTAAATTATCTATGAATTCAGTTTCTTTATGTACTTTTACAAAAACTTTTACAAGTTTAAATCCCTTTGCTTCAAAAAAGGGGAGTGCAGTAATACTAACCTCTGCAAACAACTTATTAATATTAAGTATTCTTGCATACCTCTCAATTTCATTCATAAGAAGAGTGCCTATCTTCTTTCTCTGATGGTCTTTATGAACAAAGAAGAGGTCTACGAGGCCTTCGATCGTAAGAGATGCAAAGCCAACAATAACTCCGTTTTCATCTGCAGTAATAAAGTACTGCTCTGATAACCGTTTTCTCCAGCCGGACATATCAGTTACTGTTGACCATACTTCGATCTGCACCGGTCCGTAATCTTTAGAGTTTATTGACCGTATTGTTGAAGTAAAAAGCTCGGTTACTTCTTTTACTCTGTCAAGTCCTGCTCTTCGGATCTTTATTTCCGGAAATTTATTATCTGAAAAAATATATTTCTTTTTCACAATTAATTAAAAGGAATAAAGCTATAAATGAAATTTAAGTATAAGGGTATAAATTTTTTGTGAGATTGTTTAGCGGATAGGAACTGCATAATATTCCATTACCTTATGCATTAAAATAATTATCGCGTAATTCCGCGTTTTTCAGAAAGTCTTTGTTCTCTTCTTTTTAAAGCCTCATCAAATCTTCTTTTTTCAGCTTCGCTTTCAGGGATAACAGCAGGAACCTGGATTGGAGTAGTTCTTACAGGATCAACATTTACAAAAGTAAAGTAAGCACTGTTTGAATGGAGCATTTGTCCGGATTTAATAGATTCCACCTCTACCCTTATTCCGATCTCCATCGATGTTTTGAAAGCGCGGTTAACAGATGCTTTGAGACGGACAATATCTCCAAGCTTTACAGAGTGATGAAAAGTAAGATTATCTACAGCAGCAGTAACACAAACATTATTGCAATGTCTTGAAGCAGCCAGAGCAGCAGCAATATCCATCCAATGCATTAGTCTTCCCCCCAGTAGATTTCCAAGCATATTGGTATCATTTGGAAGAACAAGTTCAATCATTTCTATTTTCGAATCGCTGATCGTCTTACCCATTTATCAAATATTTTTATCAGATCTTGTTTTTCAGTTCTTCAACTTTTCTTAAAAGATCGCTGCTTTTAAATAACTGCTCAAATCTTTTAATTTCAGTTTGTGCTTCACTTATTTTTTGACGCTTAATGAGCGCATTTATTTTACTGTATAGAGCATCATCTGCATAGTCTGTATCAAAATACATATCTAGGATAATATCATAGTAAACTGTTGCTGCCCTGTAATCATCCAGGATCGTATATTGCTCTGCATCTTTCATAAGCTTTAATGCCAGCTTATTTTTCAGTTCAATAATTTTATGTGCTGCATCAGCTGCAAGAGGGTCATTAGGATAAAGTTCTATAAAATTCTTAAACTCATTTATTGCATATTGAGTGTACGTCTGGTCAAGATTATATTCAGGAGATTCATTAAAATAGCTCATTCCCAGCTGATATCTCGCCTGGACTGCAAACTCTGAACCCGGATAATTTTTCAGCATCTGTTCAAACTCATACGCTGCAAGGAGATTCTCTTTTCTTTTCATATATGTGAGACCAAGATAATAAACAGCTTTATCAATGATCTTGCTTCCGGAAAATCTTAGCTTAATTACAGAGAAATCTTCAACTGCCTGAAGATATTCTCCCTTCGTATAGTGACCATATGCAGTGTTAAAGGCTACTTCAGGATCTTCAGTTTTGTTCAGGTCATCTTTAACAGAAGAAGAGCATGCTGAGAATATAAATGATGATGAAACAAATATTAATAAAAGCAGGGAATATGAAATATGCTTCAGGGGTCTTTTTATAATGTTCAATTTATTGATTTCAGTTTTAAAAATTGTAAATATATTCTTTAATGTTCTATTTTCTTATTGTAAAAAATAAAATTATAGCAACTGCGGTTGAAAGAATTATTGCAGCAGGTATTAAAATTTTACTAAATTTAGATTCTACTGGTAAAGATGATCTTGTAAATCTGAAATTATTATCTTCGACCAATGGTATTTTATCGATGAATATTTCATCTCCAAATGTTTTACTTATGCTAAAACTTTCAGATGTATCAGCATTTTTATTTGTAAATGTACATTTATACATTATTCTACATTCCCTCTTTACAACTTTATTTCCTATTAACCCAAAAGTTTTAATTTTTGAGTAATTCACTCTGGCGCCCGGATAGCCGATATTTATTCTATAATCAAAGTTTATAGAACTGTCTGTGATTATCTTGTAGTCTCTCAGACTTTGAGAAATTAAACTTTGAAAAAATAATTTAGTTTCATCAGTTGATTCCCTAACATCGACTGAACCTTCATTACCCCTATTAAATGAAAGCAGGTAAGTTTTATCCTTACCTGCTATAATGATCCTGTCTTCTACTTTATTAAGACTTTTTACAAGTAAATCACTTAAGATCTCATAATTGGTTTTGTTATTCTCAGTTATATTGCTCTGACTGAATAAAGTGTTTGAAAAAATTGTATTAAGGATCAAAAAAAAAGAGATAAAATAAAAATTAACTAAATTATTTTTCCCCATTCTTCCTGAATAAATTTTAACCGTATATTCCTCTGAGCTTAAGCACCTCTGCAACTTTTTCAATAGCATAAACATATGCACCAAGCCTTAAAGTAGTATCATATTTTACTGCAGTGTTATAAACATTATCAAATGCTTCTCTCATCATTCTGTGCAGTCTTGCATTAACATCATCCTCTTCCCAGAAATAACCGATCCTATCCTGAACCCACTCAAAATAAGAAACAATAACTCCGCCTGAATTTGCAAGTATATCAGGAATTACCATGATCTGCTTATCTCTGAGTATCTGATCGGCATCTGCAGATGTCGGACCATTAGCTCCTTCTACGATAAGTTTTGTTTTAATGTTAGGTGCATTGTCTGCAGTGATCTGGTCTTCTTTTGCAGCCGGAATAAGAATATCACATTCTATTTCAAGTAACTCTTCATTTGTAACTTTTTCTCCGAACTCTCCACCTTCAAGTGATTTGTTTGCTTTTACGTAGTCAATTGCCATAGCAATATCAATTCCATTCTTATCATAATATCCGCCTGAGATATCGCTTATTGCAATGATCTTTACGCCTTCTTTTAAAAGAAGATCTGCACTAACTGATCCAACGTTTCCAAATCCCTGTACAACTGCTGTACATCCTTTTGGATCAATTTCCAGTTTCTTTAAAGCAGAAAGAGTTGCTATCATAACGCCTCTTCCGGTTGCTTCTCTTCTTCCGCGGGAACCACCTATAACTATTGGCTTTCCTGTTACAACACCTGTTACTGTTGTTCTTTTGTGCATGGAATAAGTGTCCATGATCCATGCCATAACCTGTTCATCAGTATTCATATCCGGAGCAGGAATATCTATATCCGGCCCGAATACATCCAGCATATTTGAAGTATATCTTCTTGTAATTTTTTCTAATTCTGATTTGCTTAATTTTCTTGGGTCGCATTTTACAGCACCTTTTGCTCCTCCGAAAGGAATATTTGCAATAGCGCATTTCCAGGTCATCCAGGAAGCAAGAGCTTTTACTTCATCAATATCAACATCAGGAGCATATCTTATTCCGCCTTTAGAAGGTCCAAGAATGTTGTCATGAATAACACGATAGCCTTCAAACACTTCAAGTCTTCCATCATCCATTGTAATCGGAATAGAAACGGTGACTTGCTTTACAGGAACTTTAAGATAGTTATACAGACCGGGTTCGAGCTTGCATATTTCTGCAGCTTTATCGAACCGTACCATCATAGATTCGAAAGGATTTGCCTCACCTCTTTTATATGGGGCAGGTTCTTTATAATCATTCGCCATTTTCTGGATTAAATTTTAATTGTTTGAAAATTGAGTGAAGTAGAATTAACTTAAAAATTACCACATAAATAGAGGATATTCAAGTTAGAAGAATGGGAACATTTAATAGATTTTTGGAATTCTACATTAAAACCGGAAGTATTTAGTGTCACCGGTATATTTAAATGACATAATTAAGCATGATCTGTAAATAATTCGTCATGCTAACTTAAATAAAAAAAATCATGAATTTAAAAAGAGTATTTGGCGGACTTTTAACCCTTGGCGGAATAATCGGTCTTATTTATGCGGCTATGCTTGCATTTAATACAGCCGGCGGTGTGAGAGATATAAAATCACTTGCAATATTTGGAATTCTCGGGTTGGTATTTTTCTTTGCAGGGATCGGTCTTATAAAAAACACAAAAGACGAATCTTAAATCGGGCACAGTTGTAATCGCAGTACCACAATTCAGTTTTACTGAATTAAAGCTTATTTAGCAAAGTAAAATGACAAGCAAAAAAAAATTAGGTATATGGATGGACCATTCACACGCTCATATAATGGATTGTACATCCGAAACTATCGGTTCAATAGTATTAGATTCAGTAACTTTGAAGACCGATAAGCAAGCGGCTTTAGGGAGCAGTGAAAGCCAGGAGCACAATAAAGAACAGCGTCATCAGTCTGCATATTATCATAAGCTGATAGACGAAATAAAAAATTATGATGATGTGTTACTCTTTGGACCAACAGAAGCAAAGTCTGAACTATTTAACTTAATAAAAGCTGAACATAAATATGAACACATAAAGGTCGAAGTAAAAAATTCAGATAAAATATCTTTCAACGAGCAACAATCAATTGTAAAAGCACATTTTTCAAATAACTAAACAGTTTCAAGTGTTTGAAAAATAAACTGATTCAGTTATGATTAGATTGTCAGTAATAAAAAAGAGGCTTAATAAAATTAAGCCTCTTTTTTTGTTAATTTAAAGCATTTAGTCAGAACATTTTAAAAAAATAATTACTGTGTATATCCCCCCATTAATTTTTTTGCTTTTTAGTTGAGTCCATGGCTTCTTTATCTCTTTTATTACATATGTTACAGATTATCCTTTCATTCTCTCTTGCTTTGTACACCTTAACTTCCAGAATATCTTTGCTGCATCCTTTGAGCCCTGAGCAATTTCTATCGGTGTGATATGTCTTTGCTGAATTGCTTGAGCAGACATAAACAATTGCCAGATCTTTCGGGTCGGTTGGTTCATTCTTTGAACATGAAGCAAATGCTAAAGTTACTAAAATGATGATTAGAAAATTTAATTTTTTCATATTTTTTTAATTTAAAACCAGGATTTATTTCCTTTTGATTTACTGCCAATACCAAGAACACCTAAAAGTCCCCGGGTAACTTCTCTTGCAACTGTTCTTCCAACCTGGCGTGACGCTGAGCTTGTCAAAACTTTCTCAAATGTAGATTTTTCCTTTGGCTTTTCTTTTTCTGTATGAGCTTCCTGCTTTTGTTCTTCTTTCTGAGTTTTCTCTTCCTGAGCTGCCTGCTCTGATGATTCAAGCTTCTTCTTCAGAATTTCAAATGCGCTTTCCCTGTCTATGACTTCACTGTATTTCTGAACAAGCTTTGACGAGTTTACTATTGAATCGATCTCCTGCGTAGTAAGCACATCCATTCTGGAACGAGGTGCACACAGCAGTGTAGCAGACAAAGGAGTTGGATTTCCTTTTTCACTTAATACCGAAATTGCAGCTTCACCTATACCGAGTGAAGTCAGCATATCTTCAGTTTTATAAAAATCAGACATAGGATAATTTTCAGCGATCAGCTTTATCTGCTTTCTGTCTTTCGCAGTAAATGCTCTTAATGCATGCTGTACTTTCAATCCAAGTTGAGCAAGAACTGAATCCGGTATATCTATAGGGTTCTGAGTGCAGAAAAATATTCCGACACCTTTTGATCTTATAAGCTTTATGATGGCATTGATCTGTTCAAGCAACTCATTTGTTGCTTCGGTGAATATCAAGTGAGCTTCATCTATAAACATTACAAGCTTTGGCTGATCTAGATCTCCTGCTTCAGGAAAAGTGTTGTATATCTCTACAAGAAGGCATAATAAAAATGTAGAAAATAGCTTTGGCTTGCTCTGAATATCAGTAAGCCTAATAATAGATATCACGCCTCTTCCTTTATCATCTATCTTTAAAAGATCCTCAACATCAAATGACTTCTCACCGAAGAATACATCTGCTCCCTGCTGTTCCAGCTCTATAACTTTTCTCAGTATAGTTCCTGTGGAAGTTGTTGAAATATTTCCATAAGATTTCTGAAGCTCCGTTTTACCTTCGTTGCTGATGTATTGCAGTATCTTAGTCATATCTTTTAGGTCAAGAAGCGGAAGATGGTTGTCATCACAGTACTTAAATATCATAGCAACAACTCCCGTCTGTGCATCGTTAAGTCCAAGCATTTTTGAAAACAGTACGGGACCGAATTCTGAAACAGTTGCTCTTAGCCTGGCTCCTTTTTCGCCTGAAATTGTCAGGAACTCCACAGGAGATCCGGCAGGTTCGAATGGAAGACCGATCTTATTCATTCTGTCAGTGATCTTATCGTTTACAGTTCCCGGCATTGCAATGCCGCTGAAATCTCCTTTAATGTCCATCACAAAAACAGGAATGCTCTTGGATGAAAGACCTTCGGTAAGCAGCTGAAGAGTTTTTGTTTTACCCGTTCCGGTTGCTCCTGCAACAAGTCCATGCCTGTTCAGAGTTTTTAAAGGAAGCTTTATATGAACTCCCGGCAAAGGCACGCCATCTAATATTGCAGCACCCATTGTAATGCTGTCTCCTTTAAAAGTATATCCTTCGTTGATCTGAGCTATGAATTTTTCCTTATCTGCCATTGAAATTTATTAATTTAATATGTTGAATGATCTGGAATCTTATCTGATAATGGTTTATATAAAATTGAAATTTAAGTCACCAATAATTAATATTGATAAGGTCTGTATTTTCAATATAAAAACTTAAGATATGTAATTTGATGCTCAAGAAAAATTGACTAATAAACTTG